>WQZK01000287.1 GCA_009780765.1 Defluviitaleaceae bacterium | reverse complement strand
TACTACATCTTGCCGAATAACACAATATACCACATGCACAAAATACTACGTGTTGACATAAAAAATTCAGTAACTATCACGGTTACTGACATGTTCGCCTTTCGCTAAACTTCAAAACTCAGGAGTTCCTTGATAACATAAAAGGTAAATATTTGAGGTGAACAATGCTAATAAATAGTGAAAATGTGGTAAAAATAGTTTGACTTTTATATTTAATTTAGGTTATAATTGTTTTACATAGTGAGTATTGGCGATATTGCACAATCGAGCGATTCTGGCAACATGTTTTTACCACAATGTTCATAAACGAGTTGCCCGTTCTCGTGTGTAGCACAAGTATTAGATATAGATAGCAGGAAATATGAGTATGAAACAACCATCAAGTCCAGTGTGTAAACTGGGTCACCCTCCATCAGGAGGCAACAATGGAATTCAAGGTTACGATAATAACCAAGAACACAAAGAGGAGAAAGACAGGCGTGGTTTACAATTCATTTTTTGGTTAGCGGGCGGACTGGTCGCCCTCTTGCCGATGATAATATATGCTCATCTGGCAGTCGTGTCAGATACTGAAGCATACTCATTCTTTGTACACATACTTGGTCGTGTTGAGGTTTTCATGATATCAACATCTATGGCAGCGTCTGGTGGCGTATATCTCTTGATGCGTGGGCATGGCTCAACAAAAGCCATTCTTGTTGGAGTAATTTTTTCCTTTATTATGCTTATCAGCGGTTTGTATTATGGACTTACAAAAGGAAGCGGCACCACAGCTGCAACAACTATCACTCTCATAAATGTTGTCCTGTTTGTTGCTGTTATAGCTACAGGGGCAGTAGCATTCTGGGAAAAGAAAAACAGAATAGAAAGGAGAGAAGAACAAAAGGAAGTCAGATAGAGAGGAAAGAGGAGAAAGATACAGCATGAACATAAACACAATTATAAACATTTTGCCTTATGTAGTGTATGGCGGAGTTGCCGCGATCATAGTAATATTAGTTCAAAAAGTAGTTTGTAGCCTCAGATATAGACGCAAGCAGCACGAACCAAAAATTGCAGATGACTACACATCAACTGCAAAAACATATTCAGAGTTTAAAAATGCAGATCAAAGCAAAGACATTGGTAAACTATTTGTTAAGCTAATGAAATCCAATTTATTTGTATTACAATATGGCTCAAATTATAGTAATGATCTAAACAACAAGAAAATAAGTGATGATTTCAACGAACATCTAAGCAAAAATGTAGAGATTTTAATGCAAATAGAGGTATTTTAATGGAGAACGCTAAGAAGCATATAATATTTACTCAACCACGATATCATAGTAGTGCCAAATTACTCCAACAGTTTGATTCTAATGTAATCGCAGAGAGATACGATACAACATATAACCTTATGCATGCATTTATAGACGAATGTGGTCTCAATGGGCGTGTAGTCGTAAATACAACAATTCTTGGTGCCGCCATACTAGACTATTACGAAAACATTTCACGATTGAAACTCATTAATGATTTGCCGAAAGCTAACTCAATTAAGTGTTTTGCATACTTATCATATTGGCTTCTTCGTCGGAAAGCATTGCAAATCATAGACACATCTATTGAAGAAGACAATAATGCCTTACAAGCATATGTAAGAGTATTGGGTAATCTAAATGAACGGTTTGTACTAAAATATATTTGCACATATTTTAGTAGCAGAGATAAATCTAAGGGCAACATCATAGGAAGTGAGAAAATAGGGCTAAATAGATTTGTTGAAGCATTACTATATCATCTTACCTACGAGAATTTTGATCCACGAAATTTAGAAATGATAATATTCGCATTTTGTGCAGGTCAAATTTATGAGAACACAGAAAGGGATATCAGCGAAGATTTTCACCCGTATGATGAATCATTGAGAAAATAGTCCAACCGCTCCAAAAGAAGGAATTATTTTGCATATGCTCTGTTTCACAAAATCTAGCTTTTATCGCCGTCAGATAGATTCTTAACAATAGAGACTGAAGATTTTATCTTCAAAAACACATTAGACACGCTCCCCTCCCCCCGTTAATAAAACGTTTACAAAAAAGCAACAGTCAATTCATTGAAAACGCAATAACCGTACTATAGTATTAAACTCAATCTCGGATGGCACACATAAAAAAAGATTGGGTGTGATATTATGACTACCTTAATACATAATCGCTGGAATCAAATCGCATTACTGCTGATAGTATTAGTCGGCGGTTTTTTCGCAATGTGGGGAGCAGATTTCGGCTTACCTGCCCTCTTGCACCCCAACGAATGGACAATAGTAGAACCTGCAATACACATGGTCGAAAACGGAACACTTGTCCCCGATGTCTTTTACCGCCCCGACCACCTGCTAATCATCATGCTTGCAATAATATACCGTGTGATAATGTTCATTTTTGGCATTACCGACATATCAGGTTTAGGAAACGAACATCTATACCTCAGTGCCCGACTACTGACAGGGCTTTTCGCAGT
>WQZK01000286.1 GCA_009780765.1 Defluviitaleaceae bacterium | reverse complement strand
TTGCAGTTTGAAAGGGCGGCACAAATTAGAGACGAGCTTGTGGAATTAAAGAAAATTTATAACGAATAGGGGAATTATACATGAAAGCAGTAATTGCAATTTTAGTAGCAGTAGCGGTTTTTGTAGGCGGAGTTTTTTCGTCACAATTTATATTAGATTTATTTAATATGGGGCCAGAGGCAGAAACGGTGTATGTAGAAGTAGCGGGAGAGCCAGAAACACCAAGTTTTGATATAAATGTTGGCGAAACGTTTCATGCAGAAATGAATGCTGTGATTAATAGTATTGGCACTAGCGCTCATATGAATGGAAGGCAATTTTATGTTTCTAATTTTCTTGGTGACTTTGACAATTTGGACGGATGGAGTTTAAGCGTTGAATGGCGTTCGGCAGATAGTTTCTTTGGTAATCCACCAGAAAATTGGGAAGAGGCTACAGAAGACGAGCGTAATGAATATTTTATTGACTATCTTATTAACTGGGGAGGGCTTTTGACTGACCAAGATATAGAAGAAATCACAGTATCTATGTTTTGGCCTGCTGATGGTATAAATGCTGATTTGTACACCGAAAGAACAGGCAAGATGGTTCAGTATCAAAGTTCTAACGCCTTTGTTACTAGTATAGCTATAGAATATTATTCTTATTTTATGCAATTTGACGAGGCAGGTGCGTTTTTCATAGTATTTAATAACTTTGCAACAGAAGAAGAACGCTTTAATGAAAATCAAAGAGTTTTTGAAGAATTTTTAAGTTCAATAACATTGTGGAGGTTCCACCAGCACTAAAAATGTGCTGCCCTTTCAAACTGTAAAATAAATAGGAAAAGAGAGTATTTATGAAGAAGATAGTTGTAATTTTAATAGCACTTGCAACATTTACCTTGGGATTTTTCGCGTCGTATTTTATATTAAACAGAAACAATGAATTGATTGAAATTGAAGCACTACCTCTTAGAATAAGCTTTGGCGAAAATTTTCATGCAGAAGTAAACGCCATGCTTAATAGTAACGACCCTAATGACAGAATAGGTTTTAATGACCCATTTTTAGGGAGAACGGTTAGCTTCAGCGATTACGAAGATGAGTGGATTTTAAGCATCGAGTGGCGTTCGGCAATACATTTTTTTGAACACACAAATCCACCAGTAGATTGGACTAATACGACACAATATGAGCGAAATAGGTATTTTCATGATTACCTTAGATCATGGGGGCCGCATGGCGAAGTGGAAAATATTGCGTTTACAGTGGAGCTTATGGGTACTCAAATGGGATTTGCTGAGCAAATGGGGCAAATAATTAGATATGTAGATGACTTTGGAACATGGCACACATACGCTGTTGTAGAGCATTATTCATTTTCTAGGCATTCTATGCAAGATTTTGGTGAGGGTGCATTTTTTATAAGATTCTTTAATTTTGCAACAACTGATAATAGATTTGTTGAGAATGAAGCAATTTTTGAAGAGTTCTTGAGTTCGGTAAGATTGTGGAGGCTTTATTTAGACTAAAACATGACACACAGTTGTCGGCTTTAATTTGATACAATTATAATGTGAAAGTATAAAAAAATGCAACAGAAAGAGGACAAAAATGGACAAAATAGTGATAAAAGGTGCAAGAGAAAACAATCTTAAAAATATAAATCTTGAAATACCTAGAAATAAATTTGTTGTTTTAACTGGGGTTTCGGGTTCGGGCAAATCTTCGCTTGCTTTTGAAACAATTTTTGCAGAGGGACAAAGGAGATATATCGAGTCGCTTTCGTCTTACGCGAGGCAGTTCTTGGGTCAAGTTGAAAAGCCTGATGTTGATATTATTGAGGGGCTTTCGCCTGCAATTAGTATCGACCAAAAAACGACAAACCGCAATCCGCGTTCTACAGTTGGAACGGTTACAGAAATATACGACTATTTAAGGCTTTTATTTGCAAGAGTAGGCATTCCTCATTGCCCAGAGTGTGGCAAAGAAATTAAAAAACAAACGGTTGATGAAATTGTTGACAAAATAATGTCTTTAGGCGAAAATGCGAGGATTCAGCTTTTAGCCCCCGTTGTTAGGGCAAGAAAAGGTGAGCATGTTAAGCTTTTAGAAGATGCTAAGAAAAGCGGTTATGTGCGTGTGCGTGTTGATGGCTCGATTTACGATTTAGGTGAAGAAATTAAGCTTGATAAAAATAAGAAGCATACTGTAGAAATTGTTGTTGACCGTATTGTAATTAAAGATGGTGTGAGGAAAAGGCTCGCGGAATCGGTTGAAACGGTTGCAATTTTATCTGGCGGGCTAGTAACGGTTTTAACTGATACAGAAGAGCTTAATTTTAGCCAGCATTTTGCTTGCCCTGATTGTGAGATAAGTCTTGATGAAATAGAACCGAGGCTATTTTCGTTTAACAATCCTCAAGGGGCTTGCCCTGATTGTTCGGGCCTTGGGTTTCAAATGAAGTTTGATGTGGATTTGGTTATTCCAAACCCTAGGCTATCTATTGCACAAGGTGCAATTCATGCTCCCGG
>WQZK01000285.1 GCA_009780765.1 Defluviitaleaceae bacterium | reverse complement strand
TCAACCGTTTCAACCAACTCTTCATAAGTATCCTCAGAAAAAAGTAAACCTTGCCTTTTTAGCTCCATAACTTCGTCATAAGCTTCTCGCACAGCTTTGTAGCCATGTTTTGAAACAATCATCATTTCAATTGCTTCAAAAACTCCGTCTTTAATAGCTTCTAAAACATCAAATGCAACATCATCAAGAACAGAAATTGCACCCGAATTTGTATCAATCACAATATTATAGCCATTTAAGCTATATGTATGAACCATTTTGCACCTCCAATACAAAACAAAAGCCGAAGAATTATCTTCGGCTAGCATGTTCAGAACGGTTTATACGAGTGTTTTCGCAAGACTGGTTTGCAACCGTGCAAGATGTTTTACAAGCCGATTGGCAAGAAGTTTGGCACTCGCCACAACCGCCCTTAGTAATTGTATTTTTTAAAAGTACAGTATTTAATGTTTTAATATGTTTCATAATAAAAACCTCCTAAATTTAAGCACACATTATTGTAGCATATTTTTATTATGAAATCAAGCTTTTTTATTCTTGTTCTAATCGCATAAATCTGTTATACTATTATGTATAGACTTATTTCGGAGGATTTTTAATGAGATATATCGAAGATTTTAGAGACGATGAAAGAATTATAGACCACTATCTTTGCAAGCAAAAAAATAGCCTTAAAACCAATGCAGGAAAGACATATCTTTCTTTGAAATTGCAAGATAAAACAGGTATTATAGATGCAAAAGTGTGGGAAATGAACAACGATATTCAAGCATTTGAAGTGAACGATTATGTTAAGATAGATGCAGTTGTTACAACTTATAGAAATGAACTTCAGCTTAAAGTTGCAAAAATTAGAAAAAGTTTAGAAGGTGAGTTTGACCCAGCCGACTATATAAAAACTAGCGAGAAAGACATGGAAAGTATACACACAAAGCTTATAGACTACATAAAATCTATAAGAAATCCGCATGTAAAATCACTTCTTGAAAAAATTTTTGTTGAGGATGAATATATTTCTGTAAATATAAAAACTCATTCGGCAGGCAAAAGTATGCACCATAGTTTTATGGGTGGGTGGCTTGAGCACACGGTTTCTGTGGTTGAAATATGCGATTTTATGAGCGGCAGATATAAGCATGTAAACCGTGATATACTTATTGCTGGGGCTATGCTTCATGATGTTGGCAAGTTATATGAACTTTCGGCACTGCCTGAAAACGAGTACACCGATGATGGCCAGCTTTTAGGCCATATTATCATCGGAATTGAAATTATAGAAAAGTATGCGAATGAGGTTGAAAACTTTCCTCGTGAGCTTAAAAGCCTTATAAAACACTGTGTTATTTCTCACCATGGAAAGTTTGAGTTTGGTTCGCCTAAACTACCGCAAATTATCGAGGCGTTTATTATTAGCTTTGCAGATGATATAGATTCAAAAGTGCAAAGATTTGAAGAAATTATATCTAAAGATAACACTTCTGCTAAATGGCTTGGTAAGCACTGGGGCTTTGGTGATGAAAAGAATAGAGAATTGAGGAAATCTAATTTTGAAGTTTAAAAAAAATGATACATGTAAAATTTCTATAGTTGATATAGGTAAAGATGGCGAAGGAATTGGCAAAATTGACGGTTTCACCTTTTTTGTGCCAAATGCTTTGCCTGAAGAAGTGGTTTCTATAAAAATTTTAAAGCTTAAAAAAAATTATGGGTACGGCAAAGTTTTAGAGGTGGTGAAGCCTTCACCAATGAGAGCTTTGCCTTTGTGTGATGTGTTCTATAAGTGCGGTGGGTGCAATATAATGCACATGGACTATAAGTCGCAGCTCTTCTACAAAGAAAAGAAAACTAAAGATTCTTTAGAGCGGATTGGTGGTTTTTCTGATGTTTCTGAAAAAATTATGCCTATAATTGGTATGAAAGAACCGTTTTTTTACAGAAATAAAGTTTCTATACCAATTAGAGAAGAAAACGGCAGAATAAAGGCAGGTTTTTTTGCCCTAAATAGCCACAGAATTGTTGAAGCTGATGAGTGCAAAATTCAGCCAAAAATATCAAAAAATATAGTTGATGTGATTATTGCATATATGAGAGAAAACAACATAAAGGCTTATAATGAAGAGAAGAACAGCGGAGTTGTTAGGCATGTGTTAATTAAATATGGCTTTAAAACGGGCGAAATAATGGTTTGTATTGTTGTTAATCTTACTGATGGTAAAAAGTTTGAAAACGAAGAAGGTCTTGTGAGTGAGTTATTAAAAATAGATGGTATAAAAAGTATCTCTTTAAACTATAATTCACAAAAAACTAATGTTATTCTTGGTAAATTTATAAGAAATGTTTACGGTGTAGCCTATATCAAAGATTATATTGGCGATATTTTATTTAACATTTCACCGCTTTCTTTTTACCAAGTAAATCCTGTGCAAACTAAGGCTTTGTACGATACGGTTCTTGATTTTTGCGAGTTTAAGGGTGATGAAACTGTTGTTGATGCCTATTGTGGCATTGGTTCTATTTCGCT
>WQZK01000284.1 GCA_009780765.1 Defluviitaleaceae bacterium | reverse complement strand
TTGCAGTTTATTTATATAAATAATTATACCATTAAATAAGCGGCTTGGCAATCGTAAATGTTGGTAGAATTAGACAAAAAAGAGTATAATAAAAAACCTATATAAATGTCAACGTAAATGTTGAGTTTATATTAGGTTAATCAACGTCATTGTCGTAATCATAAAGATTTTAACAAGTAATTAAAGCTTTGCTGATAATGTTCTCTAAAATCTATGTATTTTTTCGTTTTTAATAGCTGTGAAATATCACAATGCTCTATTAATAACGGAATCAGTTTTACTTTTTGGCTTTCAATTTCATCCCAATAAGCTGATTCCCATTCAGCGGCAACCCAGCTTGATGTAACCGAATTTGGAGATAATAGCACTAGTATATAATCTGCACGACTCAATATCTTTTGGATCTCTTTTGGTATAGACTGCCCTGGCTTTATATCTCGGTCATCAAGCCAAGGAGTGTGCCCTTGTTCGACTAAGTCGGCATATAGACAATTAGCAAATTCTTTATCTTTTGATGAATGGGATATTAAAAGTATCTTCCCCTTATTTGAGGAAATGCTAGACAGTATGTGCTTTTCATAAAACTGTGTTCTCACATATTCTAATTCTATGAGCAAATCGTTCTTTTTGCTGTTATTTTTTGCACGGCGAATAGATCGTCTTAATTCTTCAATGCGATTAATTAAATCTATCATAGGAATAACGTTAGAGCAGTGTTCTATTGGTACCATATAGTAGTTTGTGCAAAGAAGCATATCACCAAAATAGACAATAGCAAATTTAGGGCAGTTCCCATGCCCTGTTTTATATTCAGGGCAATCATGACAATCTTTATCTTCAAAATTGCAATTATCAGAACAACAATCTTCTGAGCATAAATTGCAATCGTGAGCATTATCATAAAAATAGCCTATTTTACCTTTATGAGGACCGTCTACACAAATAATGGCTCCATATTCTAATGGATTATCCATAATCTCACCTCGTATAATAATTCGGTATTGCCAATATCTTTAGTTCGCAGGATATACTTTTTTTGACATCTGCCTCGATACTATATTGAAGCATCAAGCTCTTTATAATTCATGTATGTGATCGTCAATATGATACAGTTTTCAAAAGCCATGTAGAAAACTTAATTTTACTTTTCAAGTCTTCAAAAGATTTATCATCATACATAATATCCATTTCGATTAAACCATTGTTCCTAAATTTCATTTGACTTTCAGAAATGGAACTAGCCGGAACCATGAATATATGTATATTTTTCCTTTTATGGTCGCTTAATAATATCCACCAATCGTCATTTAATAAATTCTTGTTGGGATTAGCCCAATATGTTTTTCCGTTGCTGTTAAGAGAAGCAAAGGTTGATTTCTTGTTCAGTATATTTATTCCATTGTCTGTGCACAACTTTATAGCTTCAGGCTTATCTAATTTTTGATTATCAGCCAGTTCACTTAAACGTTTGTTTGAGTCTATTCTTGAGGAAATGCTACTCTGTGAAGGTGTTGATATATCTTCTTTTTTTGAAACGGAAATTCTAACTACATCAATAATTTGTGAGATAATTTCTTTTGGAAATATAGATGACAACTTCTCCTCTAAAATGTCTCTCACAATTTGTGAACCTTCCTCAGAGCATAATAACTCTAAATACTCCTGGGCTTTTTTAAAATTTTTGGCTGCCGTTAAAATATTAATGCAGTATTTTTGAAGGTCCTCAAAAATATATCCGTTTTTGCTTAAAAGTTTTATTAATTCGGCTCCTTCGTCCAAATCATTAACAAAGGGAATATCGCTTACTTTTGTTAACTCATCTCCCTCCTCAGAGTCATAATACAACTGTAACGATTCACCAAATAGCACACCAAAATCTAACTTTTCCAAACGCATGTATGATTTCAATTGCGTTACATTTTGTCTTGTGACTTCAATACTGGGTTTCTTAAGTTCTACCACCAGAATTGCCCGTCCATTATCCTTGATAGTGATATCTGGAAAAACATTGCTGGATGAACCGACAGGTAACGCATTCTTAGGAACAACTTCTCCTTTGTATTGAGACCAGCCAATAAGACCAAATAAATGCTCCACTGTTTTTTGGAAATTAGCCTCTGAAACGTCGTGATTTTTCTTTACATGAAAGCACATTTCATTCCAAACTGCAGTATAATCTATTTCATCCATCCCCTTTCGTGTATACTGATTGACTTGAATACCACCAGCTCACCCATGATACCAAATCCCAGGAAAATCCAACGTTCTTGCTTAAAAAAACCTGCCCAAATTTATAAGCAGGGTGGTTTTTGATTTTTAAGATTGAGTATGATACCGAACACCTTATATGTTACAAAAATATTGCTTGTAATAAATATAGTGTATAGTGTTCGGATTTGCATACTCGACTGGAGATGAGGGGAATCGAACCCCTGTCCGAAAGCCCTGCAACAACTACTTCTCCCATCACAGTTAATTTTTAAAATTCCCTCAATGTTTTTAAATTAACAAAAACCACATTT
>WQZK01000283.1 GCA_009780765.1 Defluviitaleaceae bacterium | reverse complement strand
AGAGAAAATTTAGCGATAAACAACCTGTTTCTGCACCAATAAACACACCACACAATGCAACATCTTTTCGCAACGTGTGAAGCAGATTGTCTTTCGAGACAAGCGTTTCAAGCATGTGCGAAGTGTAAGATTTTTGCGTTCGATGTAATTTATACAGCGTGGATAGATTTTGTGAATGCTTTTGCAGATAAGGATTTTGTAAATGTTCAATCTGTCTGAATAAATTGCTTTTGGATGTAGTTTTTGTAGCACTGATACGACTATAGCGATATTTTCTTTTGTTCGCTTACCTACAACAAAATTTATGACTTGCTTTGAACAGCGATTAATCGCATAAATCAGCCACAATTCGTTTCGCTTATTTCCGCAGTAGGTGCGAAGTTCATCGATTTCGTAGCTTTGTCCGTATTCGTTTATTTTTGGCATTTGTAAATTTGCAACTATGCGTTCTATCAATCGCTGCACGCTGGATTTGCTTATTTCAAGCAACCTCGCAATGTTGCTGATGCCGCAGCCTTCGTTGTTTAATCTTACTGTCCAATCGTATTTTTCTTGGGGAATGCGAGGTTTTACGTAGTTTGCTTGTTGATATTTTTTACAACAAGTGCATTGAAAACGCTGAACGTTTTTCGCTTTGCCTTTTTTAATACAGATTTTTTCACAGAATTTACATCTCATAACATCATATTTTGCTTTTATTGGCAACACTTTGCACATTTTCAGGTGCAAAGTGGTACACGACGGTTTGAACTTTTCTTATTTTGCGCCGTTTTCGGAATGCAAAAATAAAACAGAAAGATGAAATATCCTTCTGTTTTGTAAAAATAATTTTGTAATATGCTGTAAGTAAATGTTTTTTCTTTTGTAAATCTTGTAAGTGCAATATGGTACATTGCCTGTTACCCAATCACAAAATTCTTTATTATACTCGTTATTGATATTGTTAAAGCTACAGAACCCAAAAGTAAAATAATTGAATAGAACACATTATAACTAAGTATAGGCTCTTCTTTAAACAACCGCAAATGTATATATCTTGCTGGTTTCTGCATTACTAAACCAGATAGAGGGAGTAATCCAAAACCCATAAAAGCCGATGTTCCTGCTTGACTACTCAAAACTATTCCGTAAATCCAGCATAAAACAGCAACACCTAAACATTTTAAATAACCTTTGTTGTCTAATAGCATTTCAAGATCCCAAAGAAGCCACCACCAAATTCCCACACTTAACGTTATTGTTGACATATAAAAAAGAAACTCGTCTCGTAAGACAAAATGAATGAAAAATGTTGATAAATAAAGAATGATTAAAATGATTGATATAATTTTAAATCTTTTGTCTAAATTGTGACTTGTCTCTACTTTTTGCTTTTGTTTAAATTCTCTTTGATCTATTTTTAGGATTTCGGGATTTTCAAATAGCAATCCTACAGGTTGTTCAAACTTTTTTTCGTTTCTTATCGCTGTGATTTTACCACCGAAATCAACCTTAAAATTTTCATTTTCTGAAGTTGTTACGAAAACATTATCTCCTTCTTTATCGATTGGTGAAATGTAAACTAACATTTTTTTGTCTTTTAGGATATTATTTTCCTTACCTGTTGTGAAACCTTCTATGTTGATTTTATAGTTTATTCCTTCAGGATACTCCAAATAGTTTACGAGATAAAAAAACAAATCATTATTAAGTCGTTCGTCTACTTGTATAATATGTTCTCCTCGACCGCTCTTAAAAAGATTAAAAACTAAATCGTCTTGAAGGTCTTTTGAATAAAGATTTATCCATTGCCTCAATGCTTTTTTTACATCGTTGTAGGCTCCACCTTTAATTACTATGAGATTGTCTGTTGTCATTTTGTTGTGAAATAAAGTATTTTAAAAACATTTCATATTATCGAAACCAATTGTATCCAACTCCGCCAAACCAAGAACCTCCAAAGCCACCAACAATTCCACCTCCAATCCCACCTATAAGTGCTCCTATTGGACCACCAACGGCAAATCCACCTAAAGCACCAAGTTTTGCCCCGCCCCATGCTCCTAATCCACCTCCTAAAGTCGTAGCTGCTGCAAGTTGAGCTTCAGAACCAAATTCGCCCGTTTGATGCCATATATATCCTACTTCAACTACACCGATTGCCACACCAGCGATAGTTCCTCCTCTGCTTATCCATTTCCCACACTGGGTCATTCTATGCACATTGACATACTGATTTCCATAGAACATTCTGCCTGTTGCTGGATTTTTAGCGTAATGTGTTATACCTCCATTTCTAAAAGCAAAAGTGCCGTCCATTCTTACCATACCTGTTCCCAAACCACCAACTCCGTTAAGAAAACCGTTAGCCATACCCATTGAACCAGAACTATTATCCCCAAACCGTGCATAATGATTTCTTGTTGACCAAACGCCTACTTCTCCAGTTAAAGGTCCCTCCTTCCAGTAAGTTACCTGAGTCTCTCTACCAAACGTA
The DNA here is from genome assembly GCA_009780765.1 of Defluviitaleaceae bacterium. Lineage (GTDB taxonomy): Bacteria > Bacillota > Clostridia > Lachnospirales > UBA5962 > WQZK01. The sequence goes on along the minus strand of WQZK01000283.1, from coordinate 48 downwards.
GTTGTAGTATATTGCCATCCTGCATTAGAAAGACCTGCTAGGAATTGT
>WQZK01000282.1 GCA_009780765.1 Defluviitaleaceae bacterium | reverse complement strand
CATTATGGCTAATTGTGGACATACCAGCCATAACAACTGTGCCATACTCTAAATACACTCCGCCTCCTATGCTTGGCATGTGCCAGCCAAGACCCTCTGCAACATTGTGCCTAATTGTCGCATTTCCAACCATAGTAAAGTGTCCGCGGATTATACTTACACCGCCACCATAAGCAGGGCCATGCCAGCTAGAAATAGCAGTGTTTTGTTCAATCACAGAAAAGTCTGCCATAAAGAAAGTACCCATACTATTATATACACCACCGCCGTTTTCTGCTTGTACATGGCGAATAGCAGAGTTATGGAACATAGCAAACGTATTAGCGTTGAATACGCCACCGCCAAGTTCTGCTTGCGTATTTTCTATAGAAGCATTGTTAAACATAGCAAGCGTGCCTTCGTTATGTACTCCGCCACCGAAACTGCCAAGTGAAGTAAGCACGGTATCAGATAAGTTTAATCTAGCTCCAAAGCTTACTTCAAAATGTCTAACACCATAAGCATGAATTAAAGTTCCAGAAGTTAGTGTGATGTGTTGGCCGGTCTGAATAATAATAACATCTTCAAACTGGATAATGTCATTGATTATAATTTGCGTTACAAACCCTACTTGAGAGTTAGCTATAGCCTCTTGAAGTTCTATAAAGCTTCCAACCTGCACCGTCAAATTTGGCATTGGCAATACTGCTGGTATTGGTGGTAACATTGATGGAAGTGGTGGAAGTGGTGGTGGATTAAAGTTTAATGCTGTTGGTTCGGCAATTGCCAAAGTGTTAGTTTCTGCGTTTTCACCAAAATCTATAAAAGATTCTGTTAAGGAATGTGCATCACCCAGTGCAGTTGATGCTGTTAAATGTAACGAGTTGACTGATAAAAACATCACACCAGCCAATAGTGTAGCCAAGACTTTCTTTGTAAATAAACGTTTCATTAATTTTCCTCCCCATCTGTGAGTATCTTCAATTTCTAAATAGCCTATTTTAAAATTAAACTATTTAGTTAATAAAAGCATATCATATTATGTCATAATTTGCAAGAGTGTTTCAAAGGTTAATATGTTTTTATTGTATAAAAAAATTTTTTTATGGAAAAATAAAACATGTAATAATAAATTTTAGAGGAATGGTGCTCTTGAAAACAATGATTTTTTTAAAATTATGCTGTGTTCTTGCTTTTATGTTAGTAATTGCTATAGCTACAACTATTTACATGGATTTTACAAGCATTATAGAAGAAACAAATTTTTCTGGTACGTTTATATAGGGGGAGAAGATTACGGACATATACATCAAACCAAAACAAAAAACTACTATTTATGGCAAAGAAGTTGCAAAGCTTAGAGATATAATGGATATAATTGCTCCAGAAGATGCAAAAAACAAACTTTTAGAAACAGATATTTTGGTAAGAAAAGATAAAACTCAAACTTTTCACCTTGTTTCTATTACAGATATAATTAATAAAATCTTGTCAAAATATCCAAATGCAAAAGTGAATAACTTGGGAGAAAAGGATATTTTAATTGAGTTTAAGCCAAAGAAAAAAGAAAAATCTGTGTGGAAGTTTTTAAAAGTTACTTTTGTAGTAGTGGTGCTTTTAACCGGTTCATCTACCGCAATAATGAGCTTTCATTCGGATGCACAAATGACACAAATCTTCAGAAACTACAGCAAAATTTTGTTAGGCGAGGATAAAGAAAAGCCACATATTATAGATATACCTTACTCCATCGGCTTAGCTGCTGGAATAATTATATTTTTCAACCATTTTGGGGGAAGAAAACTCACAAAAGACCCAACACCAATTGATGTTGAGATGAACCTTTACGACAAAGATGTAAACGAAACACTTATAGCAAACTTAGAAAAGAAGGGCAAAAAAGATGATTAGAGTTTTAGTTTCGGCTATTGTTGGCTTTGGCTCTGGAGCGGTTATTTCTGGAGCGGTATTTGCGTTTATTGCTGTTATTGGAATTGTTCAACGCATTGCTCAAAAAACAGGCACTGTGCGGCAAATAATGCTTTATGAAGAAGCAATAATAGTAGGTGGTATTTTTGGCACCTTAACAATGATATTTGATTTTAATCTTCGTGCAGGAAATATAGTTGCTGTTATATTAAGCTTTTGCATCGGTGTATTTTTTGGCGTTTTAGCTATTTCATTAGCAGAAGTTTTAAATGTAATTCCCATATTATCAAGGCGAGCAAATATTTATAAAACTATACAGTTATTAATACTATCAATAGCTATTGGTAAGTTATTAGGGTCATTACTATTTTTTATTATACCAGGATTTTTTAATCCAAATAATTCTTAGGAGGGTAATATGCAGCAAACTAAGCAAAATAAAGATAGATATCAAAAAATGGTGAACGAGGTATCACCAAACAGCAAAACATTTACAAATTGTATAAAGGCATTTATAATTGGCGGGCTTATATGTGTTTTTGGGCAATTTTTATATAATACCTTTGAAAACAGAGGCTTTTCTAAAGAACATACAAGTGCATATGTGGTAATTATATTAATTTTTTT
>WQZK01000281.1 GCA_009780765.1 Defluviitaleaceae bacterium | reverse complement strand
CAGAAACCTTTTAGATACCATGATTTAGACTTAAACCAAAGCTGTATCGGTTCAATTCGCCGAGTGGTTTTATCACCGTAACTATTGTAATAATCAAACTCGGCAATACGCCGTTCTAATATGGCGGCTTTAAAATCATTAAAGTAATCATTTGCCCCACTCCAATCAGAAAAATCTACAGCTAACCAATTTGTTGCAGTTTTGTTGAATATAGTTGATAGCTTTTTCAATACTTGGTCTGCTTCCGAAATGTTCATGTTTGACAATCCATGTAAAGCAGTCAAAATCTCGCTTTGCTCTTGTTCACTTAAAATGGATTTATTCAGCACAGAATCGGGCTAAAGGCTAACACCGCCGCCTTTGCCCTTTTCTGTATATATCGGGATCCCTGCCATACTTATCGTTTCTATGTCACGATAAATTGTTCGTCTTGATACACCAAGCTGCTCAGCTAATTCGCTTGCGGGTACGCTTTTCCTATGTAGCAAGATATAGACCAATTCTAGTAATCTGTTTATTTGCATATTTATCACCATGATTATTATATCATACAAATATGACACTAGTGTGGCATATTATAATATTTATAGAGAAAAATTTTTAGTATTGTTTCAGAAGTATATTTCTCATAGCATATATGCCTATATACTTGATTCATGGCTCATATTTTAGAGATAAAATCAACGATGCCTTTCTTTAAATACTTTTACAAGAACATCAAGAGTTTCAAAGAATATTACGGCAAGCATTATAACAATAAGAGTTAAATTTGGCTGCATAACTATGTTATCAAACACCCAAGTAATAGGTGCAAAATCTATTCCAAGGTTTCCTATGTGGTTTGCAAGCTCAGGATTTACAATATTGCTGGTACCAAAAATAATAATAGCAAATACTGCCTGCAAAATGCCTGTAACTACTGTAACCACTGCTAGTCGTATAGTATATCTCCCTTCGATTAGTTTCATAACTTCTGCAACAATTTCAACAATAGTCCAAAGTAAGATAGGCAACCATAGCCCGCGGATAATCTCCGTATTAAAAACAGGAATCCAGCCATTGTTAAAACGGAATTGAATGATTTGCGGAAAACCAAAGAAAAGGGCAGTTGTTGAAATTATGAAAGCAATTCCGAAAATAGGCCCAAGTGGTGAAATTTTTTGCTTTGATTCTGGTATTTCTGGCAGGTTGTAAAAATCGCCATCATTTAAGTTTACTTTTTTGTAATCGAGTATGGCAAATATAATTGTGATAAGTGCAAAAGTTTGAACAACCAAGCCAATAGTAGTTACAATTATTTGCATTGCCAGGCCAAAATCAACTCCGCCTAAGTTTCCGATAATTAAAGATATTTGCGTAGCTTCATCGCCTACAAAGAAGCCGATAGTTGTTAATATGGCTATAACAAGGGCGATGATAGGAAGCACAGTACAAAGAACACGCTTATACATAAGAAAATACACACCACTAATTAAAGCTTTGCGTTCGCCTCCATGGTATTTAAGGGCTAATTCCTCTGGTGTTCCAAGTTCGGTAAGCACATCTTTTATATTTTGTTCGGTTGGCACGTTGCCTGTGCGTTTTTCTTCTACCATTTCTGATATAAGGCTATAGAGTTCCATTTTAACATCTGCCTGAATTTTTACAGGCAAATGCCTTGTAACGGCGTAAATATAACGGTTTTTTATGTTTTCAGTGTTGTGTGAATTATTCTCCATAATATCAATCCTCCAAAATATTATTCATGTTAAAAGTGGTTTCTTGCCAGTGTTTTTTAAGTTCAAACAAAACCTCTCTACCAAAATTTGTTGTTTGATAGTATTTTCGTGGTTTTGCTCCGTCTGTAGTATTCCACGCACTTTCAAGAAGTCCCTGCGATTCTAAACGCCGAAGTAGTGGATAGAGTGTGTTGGCCTCGATTGGAATGCCCGTTTCGGATAGCTCTGCAACAAGATTATATCCATATGCAGACTTTTGCAATTTGGCCAAAACACAAAGAATTATTACACCTCTTCGCATTTCTTGAAAAAAGCCAGCCATCACCTCTTCTTTTTTCAATAATATCACCTCCACATTACTGTTAATATTATTATAGTGTGTTAAACACAGTATGTCAATAGAAAAATAAAATTTTTGCTAAATTTGTGTGCTTACGGTTGTTATTAGAGTTGTTCCGAAATTAAAAAATATAGGCTAAGAAGGTCATTAGAGTAGTAGCAAAACGAAAAAGGGATACACTTCTGTTCGTTATTAGAGCTGTATCGAAATTAAAAAATAAACTATCCAGTCAGTCACTGCGAGAAGGGCCAAGTGCTTTCGCTACGCCTTGGCACTTTCGCTTTGCGAAAGCAGCCTTTGGCTGGTTTTCCATAGGAAAACTGCTTGGAGTGGCTTTGCCAGTTTTCCAGAGGAAAACCACAAGTGCCCGACGTGGCAGTCTCTAGCGGTTTTGCTATGCCTTGGCACTTTCGCTTTGCGAAAGCGGTCTTTGACCGGTTTTCCGCAGGAAAACTGCTTGGACTGGCTTCGCCACTCTGCCAAAGGCAGAGCGCAAAGGTAAATGCCGAAAAATGTGATTT
>WQZK01000280.1 GCA_009780765.1 Defluviitaleaceae bacterium | reverse complement strand
TTTATTTCAACAGTAACATCAAAAATGGCAGAATTTTTACCAGAGCGTGCATTCATATTTTTAACAGAAATTTTTGAATCACTAAATGCTTTAGAAATATCCAAAAGAAGATTCATACGCTCTTCACAAATGATAGATAAATCCGCACGATAAGTGATGTTTTTCGTATCTTCAGGTAAATTCCATTCAGCTTCTATGGTTCTGTTGCGGTCGTCGCCTTCTAACATTACTATGTTGTTGCAATCGGTGCGATGAATAGAAATCCCACGCCCACGCGTAACAAAGCCAATAATTTCATCACCTGGAACAGGCGAGCAGCATTTAGAAAATTTAACAGATAAGTCGCCCATGCCTTGAATGGTTATGCCGCTACTTTTCTTGCTTTTGTTAGATTTTTCTGGCGATTTATCAATTTCGATCAATTCTTCTAGAACCGAAGCATCAATCGCAGCATTTACAAGGCTTTTGCGAAGCTCTCGCTCCTCTTCTTTCTTAGAATGTTCTATAAGGCGATTTACAACAAATCCCTCTTTAAGTCCACCATGGCCAACCGCTGCGAAAAGGGCATTTTTATCAGCCATATTATATCTGTTAAGTGTTTGTTTAAGCCGTTCTTCGGTTAAAAGCTCGTCAAAAACATAGCCTTTACGTTTTGCATCTAAATCCAAAAGCTCTTTGCCTTTTACGCTATTTTCTTCTTTATTTTGTTTTCTAAACCATTGGTTGATTTTGCTTCTAGCTTGGCCAGATTTAACAATGTTAAGCCATTCAGGTTTTGGTCCTTTAGAGTTTCGGCTGGTTATAACTTCGATACGGTCGCCCGAATCTAGCTGATAATCAAAGCTAACAATGCTACCATTAACCCTTGCACCTATCATGTTATGCCCAACTGCTGAGTGAATTGCATATGCAAAATCTATAGGAGTTGCACCGCGGAGTAAGCTTACAACCTCGCCTTTTGGTGTGAAGCAATAAACATAATCGGCAAAAACATTTAGGTCGGTTTTAATTCCTTCTAAATATTCGCTGTTGTCTGATGTGTCTTTTTCTTGCTCTAAAATTTGACGGAGCCAGTTGAGTTTTTCCTCGTCAGAAGTGCCGTCACCAAAGCCGCCTGTACCCTTGTATTTCCAATGTGCGGCGATACCATATTCAGAAACTCTGTGCATTTCTTTTGTTCTTATCTGAAGTTCAAAAGGCTCGCCTTCAGGGCCAATCAGCGTTGTATGAAGCGACTGATATTTATTAGGCTTAGGCATAGCGATATAATCTTTAAACCGACCCATCATTGGTGTGTAGGTTTCGTGCACAAGTCCTAAAACAGAGTAACATTCTAAAACAGTATCTACTATAACACGAACTGCAAAAAGGTCATACATCTGGTCTAATGCAATTTTTCTGTTAGTAATTTTTTTGTATATGCTAAAAAAATGCTTTGGCCTGCCCTGCACCTCACAGTCTATTCCTGCATTTTTAACAATGCTTTCTAAAGATATTACTATATTATTTATATAAGAAGTTCTCTCGGTTTGTTTTTTGTTAATTTTTTCTGCCAAATCGTGATAAGCTTCTTTATCAAGAAATTTAAGAGATAAATCCTCAAGCTCGTATCTAAGTTTGGCAATTCCAAGCCTATGGGCAAGTGGTGCGTAAATATCTAAAGTTTCTTGCGAAACCTCTATTTGCTTTTCGGGACGCATAAATTTAAGAGTTCTCATGTTGTGAAGCCTATCGGCAATCTTGATAATAATAACCCTAATATCTTTAGACATCGCCAAAAACATTTTACGATAATTCTCTGCCTGAATTTCCATTTTTTTGGCGAGCTTCTTCTTTAAAACGCCCTCTTCTGCCTCACGCTTACGCTCCTGCTCTTCGGCATATTTAATTTTACTTTCACGGTCTTCAGAATACTCTGTCATCTGTTGCTTTAAAAGCTCTTGCTCTCTGGCGTTTTGTGCCCTTTGAAATTCAATTTCTTCAAGCTTTGTAACACCATCTACTAAAATTGCAATAGTTTCGTTAAATTCACGCTTAACGTCATCAAAAGTAAAATCGGTATCCTCAATAACATCGTGCAAGACGCCTGCAACTATGGTATCAAGGTCAAACCCTATTTCTGCTAAAATAACCGCAACTGATAAAGGATGAATAATATAAGGCTCGCCTGATTTACGCAGTTGGCTACCATGTGCCGCAAGTGCGTGCTTGTAAGCTTTTTCTACTAAAGAAATATCTGTTTCTGGCTGATTCTTTTGTATTAATTCTATTAGGTTTTTGTAAATTTGCTCGTGCGGCATATTTTCACTCCTCTGTTTTGGTTTTGTATTGTAATAATTTCTTAATATATCTTTTAATTATACATAATTTCGGGGAAAAAGGCAAGTCTAAATCATAAAAAAATATTTTTTTGTAAAAAGGGGTTGACAAAGTTTTTTGTATATGATAGAATGATATTTGCCCTTGAACGAAGGGAGTAAAAAGTCGAAGATTGAGAAATGAATAATGAGGAAAGAAAGAACACAACCGTTGATTTTGGTATTTTAGAAAAAGTACTATGTTTGATGTTTTAGAAAAAGCAT
>WQZK01000279.1 GCA_009780765.1 Defluviitaleaceae bacterium | reverse complement strand
TCTTCTGGTTCTTCTCCATCAATACCTTCGTATTCATAGCCAGGATCAGGATTTTCACCATCGCCTTCATAGCCTTCTTCTATGAAAGCATCGTGGCCATCGTCAGAATAACCATCATTAGCTCTAATACTAATCACGGCAAATAAAAACGAAGTTATTAAAACCCAGCTAATTATTCTTTTAAGTTGAGTTCTTCTGGCCTTTCCTTTCAAATATTTTCTGTTCTTTTCTATGCCCTCTATAATAGGCTGTAGCTCCTCTATAAAAAGCCTTTCATCATTTTTATTGTTATTCATGACTTTTCCCACCTTTATTTTTTTACCAATTTATATTTTAATGTGTATTAATTTTTATAAAGATATAGCAAGACTATCTTATATAAATTAAGATGCGAAAAACACTTCTCGCGTTACATAAAAGAAGAATTTTTTTATTTTTTTAAATTTATATACATTTATATTCGTTATTTAGTTATTCTACTATAATTTTTAAAGTTAAATGCCTCAATTTCTTTCAACATTTTTCCCCATGTTCATATTGTTCCATAGTTTTTTGATATATTGTATCGCTTTATTCGATTTTGCCTTAGCAAAATCTCATTGAACAATCAAGGCTAAATGTTTCGTTTCCTCTCAACATTTTTCCCCATGTTCATATTATACCATAGAATTTTGATTTTTGTACATAGTAGTTTTTGGGATATATCATTTTATATCTAAAATAAAAAAGCTAATCACCATTTAAGGCGATTAGCTCTTTTTTATCTTTGTTGATATTAGATTTTAGAATTAAAATCCTGTTGTTCTAAATTTTACAACTTCTTCTGTTGCAAGCATAATATCTTCATATGCCCAATGCTCTATTCCCACATCTGCAAAAGATCTTCTGTTGCCAGGGTATCTTTCAAAATCTCTGCGGTTTGTAGCACGAACAATCATAGATACTGCTTCTGCACGAGTAATATTTGCATTTGGTGCAAATCTACCATCTAAGTGACCTGCAATCCATCCGTTTGAATATGCATTCATAATGAAGTTAAATGCCCAGTGAGTATTTTCTAAATCACTAAAATTGTTATTTATAGTGCTTTGCTCTACTCCCATAAATCTCACTAGAAGCGTTGTAAATTCTGCTCTTGTGATAGGTGCATTAGGCATAAATCTGCCATCAGGGTAACCCGTAATAATGCCAGCACTTGCAAGAGTATTAACTCTTTGTGCATACCATGCAGTTTCTAAAACATCTTCAAAAATTGACATATTTACAGCTACGCCAGAACTATCAAACATCTCATATAATAACGATGCAACTTCTGCTCTTGTGATTGAGTTGTTTGGCCTAAACATTCCATCCGGATAACCACTAGCTATAGGAGGCAAACTTTCAGCTATCTGCGGACGAGTTGTATCTTGCGAATCGTCGTTTTGATTATTCTGATTGTTTTGGTTGCCTTGCCCTCCTCCAGGAGGTCTGATAGGGTCTGGTGTTCCTGCTTCTGGTGGAGTATCTCCGTCATAATCGTCTGTTATTTGCCTAGAAAGCACCACGGTCAAATAACCTCTTGCTATATCCACAGATGATATGTGACGTCTTACCGTAAGATGCTCTGGAGCAGATACTTGTAAAACATTGCCTTCACTTGCTGACATTGAAGTAGATGCCCCACTTGTAACAAATACTTGTGTATCATTTAGGATAATAGTTGCACCTATAAGAACTTGACCTATATCATTTACAACATTAACAATGAAATCAGAGCCTGCTTCTACGAGTGTTATATTTATCACACCATTTGTTATGTCTGCTGCTGTAACAATATGAGTTAAGCTATTATGACCCGTTGCAGTAACAGTAACCGTGTTACCCAAAATTGCATTAACATTAAGTGTTGCATTACTCACGTTATGCACTGTTTGTAAAATAAGCCCATGATTAAATGATATTGTTATCTGATTAACAGGGTTGCCATTGCTTGTAACAACATTAATACTAATTGGCATAGGCGTTGCTGTTTCTGGTGTCCAATGTGCAGTTAATCTTATATTACCCCATGTGCCGTTTGGTGGTACTCCCGGTGTTGCTGTATCTATTGGAATTATCACAGGGATTGATGGCACTCCTACACTTTCAAGCGGTAATGCTATCCATGAGCCGCTTTGATTCACCTCCGCCGTAAAACCATTAAATATATAGCCTACACGTGTTGGTACTAATAACGTCATTGGTAATTGGCTAACCGTGTACGACGTTTGCGTTGGATTGCTTATTAACGTGTATGATGGTGCATACTCAATTGTAAACGGTACTTCTGCCCATCTTGCATATAATGTCGTATCCACTGGTGTCATAACAGTAGTTGCATCTACAATGCTTCCCGCCACAAATGTTGATGTTGTGTACCAGCCCGCAAATGTGTATCCATTACGCGTTGGCGTTGTAAAGTTTGTTGCATCTACTATTAGTGCGTCTACCGTATGATTTTGCGTTGCTATGCTTGTTGGGCTTGTTGGATGTTCAAGTGTTCCATTTAGTACGAAGCTTAATAGTCTTGTTTGCGGCGTCCAATTCGCTGTTAGCGTTAAGTTGCCCCATGT
>WQZK01000278.1 GCA_009780765.1 Defluviitaleaceae bacterium | reverse complement strand
TATAGTAAATTATAATGTATTTTAAAATAATTTAAACACTTGCACCAAAATTTTTTATTGGATATAATATATATATTATTATATCAAAAAAAGCGGAGGAAGTGCAATGAAAAATTTTAAAGCAATAATTTTAGCAGCAGGGTTTGGCAGCCGCATGAAGTCGGAAATACCAAAATGTATGCACGAGATATTGGGTAAAAGCCTTTTACAATATGTTATAGATGCGGCTAGATTGGCTGGAATTAATGATATAGCGGTAGTCGTTGGGCATAAATCAGAGGTCATAACAGAAAAAATACAAGGCGTTAGCTTTTACATGCAAACAGATCAGCTTGGAACAGGCCACGCGGTGATGTGTGCAAGAGAGTTTATTGACGATGATTCGCAGGTTGTTGTTTTATGCGGTGATTCGCCACTTATAACAGGCGAAACGCTTAAAAAGCTTATGGAAGTTGATTCACCTGCAACGGTTATTACAACAATTAACAAAAATCCATATGGATATGGCAGAATTGTTAGAGAAAATGGCAATTTTAAAACAATAGTGGAAGAAAAAGATGCAAATGAGGAACAAAAATTAATAACAGAGGTTAACACGGGTTTTTTCTGCTTTAACGGCAGGGATTTAAAGTTTGCACTTGATGGACTTACAAATAATAACGCTCAAAGAGAATATTATCTTACAGACACTCTTTCTGTTTTGGCAGATAACGGCAAAAACATTTCAGTGTTTAATGCTCCAAATCCTGGTGAATTTTTGGGGATTAATACAAGAATTCAGCTGGCAGACGCAACTAAAGTTATGAGAGATAGAATCAATGAATATCATATGCTAAATGGTGTTACGTTTTTAGACCCTGATAATACTTATATTGGAGCAGATGTTACAATTGGGCAAGATACTATTATTGGGCCAATGGTTGAGATTTTTGGAAAATCTATAATCGGAGCAAGGGTAAATATAAAGCAAAGCACCCGTATTGAAGATTCTAGGGTAGGTGATGATACAAGCGTTGGGCCATTTGCCTATATTCGTCCTAATTCTAACATTGGTAATAATGTTAAAATTGGGAATTTTGTAGAGGTGAAAAACTCTAACATTGGTAATGGCAGCAAGGCTTCACATCTCACTTATTTGGGAGATTGTGATGTTTCGGAAAACGTTAATTTTGGCTGTGGAACGGTTATTGTTAATTACGACGGTGTAAAAAAATCACGCTCAACAATTTGCGAAGGTGCGTTTATTGGTTGTAATGCAAACATTGTATCGCCTGTTACTATAAACGAAGGTGCTTACGTTGCCGCTGGTTCGACTATAACTAAAGATGTGCCAAAAAATTCTTTGGCAGTTGCCAGAGAGAGGCAAAAAAACATAGAGAATTGGCGAAAATAAATATAACACAAATGCCACTCTTTTGTAATTGTTCTGTAATTGTATTTTGTTTTTTTTATGATAATATATTAGTATAGGATGTATATAGTGTACTAGGAGGCATTTGCAATGAAAAGGTTATGTAAAATTTTGAGTCTGGTTTTAATATTTGTGTTCGTGTTTAGCACGGTTTTATTTGCACGTGAAGATGCACCCAATACACATTTTATTACAGAACGTGAAGCTAATAACCAAACATTTCAAGCAATTCCTACAGAAGGTTACTTGCCACTAGTGAGAAGAGGCTCTCCAAATGCTATGGCAATAAATGACGAAATAGATAGAATTCAAAACGATGCCATGGCATTAGCTAGAAGAAGTAGAGCATTATCAATTTATTTCTCTTATGATGTTGTGATTGGCGGTGCAGAGGATCAATATGTTTCAATAATTGTTGGTTCTGAAACGGCTATTGCATCTACCTTGCAAAGAGTAGATACAATTGTTATATCTCAAGAAACTCGTGAAATTTTAACACTTACAGATATTTTAGGAAGAAATGCAGTTGCAATAGTAACAAGCGTAGTGGAAGAGTATATTGCAAATAATTCAGGCTTTTACACAAATGTTAGGCTAGAAATAAGTGAAGACCATAATTTTTATATAGAAGGCGAAATGCTTTATATAATTTTTAACAAATACGAAATTGCAGATGGTTCGATGGGTATTCAAAAAATTGGAATAGAGCTATCTAATGTTATTAATTTAACACTTGAAAGAGAAGAATACCATTTAAGTGGGTTATATGGCATCAGAATGGTTCCGCTTAGATTAATAGCAGAAGCATTTGGGCATAGAATATCATGGAATGAAGCTTCTGAAACTGCTACAATCACGAGAAATGGAACGACAAACGGAACTGTTTCTATTACAATAGGTTCTAATCGTTACACAAGAATCACATCAAGAAGCACGCCTTTTGAAACAAGGCTTGAAATGGCACCAGAGTTAATAGATGGTTCTGCACATGTGCCAATAACATTTATAGATGTTATGCTTGGGCTAATATATAGCATTGATCCAAGCGGAGAAATTACAATTTCAGAATATAGACGTTAATCGTTTTATACTAATTTTAAAGAGCGAAGCAAAAAAATCTATGGATTGTTTTGCTTCGCTCTTACTTACTAGGAGGAAATATGGTTGATTTAAAACAATATGG
>WQZK01000277.1 GCA_009780765.1 Defluviitaleaceae bacterium | reverse complement strand
TTTGAATAGTTATAAAAACTTAGAAGAAGAGGTATTTATAATAGGTGGGGCACAAATCTACAAACAAGCATTAAATAGCTGTGATAAGCTTTATATAACCCTAATTCATGAAAGTTTTGAGGCAGATACATATTTTCCTGAAATAGATGAAAATCGCTTTAAAGAGGCTGATTCTTTAGGAATATTAGAAAGCAAAAAAAACAGCCTTAAGTATGAATTTAAGGTTTATGAAAAAAAGGTTATGAAATTGGCAAGCCTATTTGCAGGCATAGGCGGAATAGATTTAGGCTTTGAACAGGCAGGATTTAACCCTGTATGGGCAAATGAAATAGATGTGCCTGCCTCAGAAACCTTTAGATTAAACCATAGTAACGTTGAATTAATTGTTGAAGATATTTGCAAAATAGATGCCATTCAAATTCCAAATGTTGATGTTTTGGCGGGAGGGTTTCCATGTCAGGCATTTTCTGTTGCGGGGTATAGGAAAGGTTTTGATGATGATAGAGGAAATTTGTTTTTTCAAATAATAAGATTGTTAAGCAAGATGGAAGAGCAACAACGGTTGCCAAAGGTAGTATTTCTTGAAAATGTGAAAAATTTGCACTCGCATGATAACGGAAATACATTTAAAGTTATTAAAACAGAGCTTGAAAAACTAGGCTATCATTTAGGTGCAGAAGTTCTAAATTCTATGGAATATGGAAATGTTCCGCAAAATCGTGAAAGAATTTATATAGTTGCATTTTTAGATAGAAATGCTTTAAAGCGTTTTAAATGGCCTGAAAAAATGGAATTATCAAACACTTTAGGAAAAGTTATATGTAGGAGCGAGCAGGTAGATAAAAAATATTATTATTCAAACGATAAAAAAACTTATTCTTTATTAAAAGAGAACATCAAGAACAAAACTTCAGTTTATCAGTTTAGGAGGGTTTATGTTAGAGAAAATAAGTCTGGAGTTAGCCCAACTTTAACTGCTAATATGGGAATGGGGGGACACAATGTGCCACTTATTTTAGACAATAATAACGATATAAGGAAATTTACACCTAGAGAATGTCTAAATTTACAAGGCTTCCCGAAAGATTTTAAAATTCCAAAAGATTTGCCAGATAGTCAAATTTATAAGCAAGCAGGGAATTCTGTTACTGTGCCAGTTATAAAGAGTATAGCAGAAGCTATTAAAAAGGCGGTTAGCGAGTGAAAGAAAATTATAATTCGAAAAAAATAGATTATCATCAGCTTCATGTTGAAAAGTATGTTCAAGATTTAAAGCTGGTTGGCTCTTTGTCTAAGCTATTTAGTGATTCTAAAGAACCGTTTCTCCACTACAGAGCAACTGAAATGATTTATTGTGCAAGCTTTGGAGCTGATAATTTAGCAAGAGCAGACGTTTCTGTAGATGCAAAGCTTAGGACTAATGGTGTTGGAATAAAAACATTCCTTGCGTCTTCACAAGTGCAGAAAATAGCAGAATTTAACAAGCAACAAGAGCTTTATAAAGATTTGAAGCCACTACAAAAAGTTAAAAAAATTTCTGAACTTAGAAACTTAAGATTGCAATTTACTTTAAAAGCTTATGGATTAAATAAACTATTTTATCACTGCATTTTAAGAGATGAAAATGGGTTCTCTTTGTGTGAAGAAGAGATGAAGTTTATTGATGTAGAGAATATTAAGCTTAATCCTAGCAAAAAAGGCAGAAAATCTTTATTCTTTACAGACGGAATTGCAGAATATAAATTTGATACAACAAAAAGCACACTGTATAAAAAGTTTAAATTTGAAGAGCATTTCACTTTTATACCTGTTGACATTTTAGAAAACCCACTAGAAGAGTTAAGGAAGCTAAAAGATGAGCAAATAGAAAAAGAAATCCGCTTTATAGAATCCGCTATTATCCCTCTATACTCTCAAAGTCTTTCAAAAGGAAAATTTATTGCCCCTAAAAGTGGTCTTAATCAATGGAATGCCTCTGGAAGAACTAGAAACTATAACGAAGTTTATATACCATATAATACACATGTGCGTGAGCTATATGAAAACTTTTTTCCGCCACGCAATACGAAGTTTGAAGTGGAGTTGCCTAATGGGAAAACAATATCAATGAAGATATGCCAAGATGGTGGGAAAAGCATAATGAGTGCTCCTAATAAAGCTTTAGGTGAATGGCTATTAAGAGATGTGCTAGGGCTAAAAGAGGGAATTATTTTAACATATGAAATTCTCTTAGAAATAGGAATTGATGCAGTTGAGTTCCAGAAATTAGCACCAAATAAGTATAAACTCGATTTTAAAGAAGTTGGTGAGTTTGAAAAATACTTAGATAGCTTGGATTGAGCATTTAAACAGTGAAGCCATTATACCAGTTTAAATAGTTGTAACATTTAAATAAAAAGGTAGCGGATTATTCCGCTACCTACCTTTTATGCCCGAGAAGGGACTTGAACCCCCACCTCGTTACCAAGAGCGGATTTTGAGTCCGCCGCGTCTGCCATTCCGCCACTCGGGCTTAGGTTATTATTATAGCATAATATATAAAAATAGTCAAGAATTAAAAATTTTTGAAGAACCAAGTTCCAAATTAGCATAAGCATTTAAACT
>WQZK01000276.1 GCA_009780765.1 Defluviitaleaceae bacterium | reverse complement strand
ACCCGGCTGCACCGTTTTAATATAACCATATGCACCGGCGATAAACCGCGCTGATTTATAATTTATGGCGTAAGACGATAAACCGTTAAAAGAACATCAAGCATTTACCGGCGCGGCGTTATAGTGAATTTTATAATTTGCTTATCTTGGAAAACTCTCTTAAACTATCTTTTTTAATTTCCATACGCATGGTTTTATTAATAAGTTGACACACACACAAATTACCATAAAATCCTATTAAAAGCCCTGCGTCAACGTGTGATAAATTATAATATGTTTCGAGAATATATCGCATATCTGTAACTGCCAATGCGCTCGCTTCCTCAATAGTAGCCGCTGTTGCAGTAGTTGATATAATATCGTCTGTTATTACAAAAGGTCTTTTTATTTTTAATTCTTTTTTTACCCTGACCGTTATATCAACATCGGCGCATATTTCCATTCCTTGGTCGAATATTTCACCATCGCCCATAGCACCATGAACATCGCCAATACCTAACAAAGCACCTTCAATAAATACAGGCAAATATATTTTTACTCCTGCTTTAATGAGTCTATTATCCATATTGCCGCCGTAATCCCCCGCTCCTGTACTGGGATATTCACCGCATGAATTAGGCGAAACTGCAACGCCTATTACCCCAATCATGGGATTTGAAGGTAATATTTTTCCATCATTATTTAACACCCGCAAACTACCGTTTGGCATTGCTTCGGCTTTTACAAATTCGTGTCCATTTCGCGTATACTTTGTTGGATTGCTGTAATTAGGAATGTGCATATAACCTGTGCCGATTAATTTTATATCGTGTATGTCTATTTCAAGTGTATCACCCGGTTTTGCTTCATTTATATATATTGAACCGGTAACAGGATTTGGGCGCACGTATTTCCAACCATCAATAAACATACCTCCGGCTGCATCAAATGTTTCCACAATTATCCTTTCGCCGGATGATATTGACATTCGCGGTTCAATATTTGATTTAAAATCATAATATACTTTTTTACTATCCCTTATTATTCTCATATTTATTTTCCTTTTTTAGTTTTACCTGTTGTTGGGTCGATATGCCTATGAATCGAACGGTGATACTTTTCAAGCCATTTATCTAATTCATCAGACGCAACCGTACTACCCTCGCCATACGCTAAATTGAAAATAAAGTTAGCCACATCTGCATTACTACCCTCAATTACATTTGTCGCAGTAGGGCGTGAAGGTCTTTCGCTCAAATTCCCATGAAAGGTATGGATTAAAAAATCTATTAATAACATTTTTTCAGCATATGTTTTTGCTAACGGGTATTTTTTATAAAATTCTTCTAGTTCCGATAAAGCTCCATACCCATGCAATGTTTGCTTTTTGTATGAATCGTTAAAATCGCCAAAAGTCATTGACCAACCACATTTTGAACATTCTAATATAAAACCTCTTTGATAATTGTGCGGTATTTCTGTCCGACATTCTATGCAAATGGCTTTACCAAGATTGGAAGATGTAACCATTAACATACTATCAACTCTCGTATATAGGCTTAGCCCAACATCGTCAACAAGTTCATCGTCGTATATACCCTTTGCATCTTGTTCATACAATCTTTTAATTTTATAAGGCGGTACTTTTTTCGCCCATGAAGGCTTTTTATTATTCATTATGAATCTCCAAAAATATATTTATTTTTATTCCCTAATTATATCAAAATCTATCTTTAAATACAATTACATAAAACCGAACAATGTTTCTGAATTATTGTTCTTGCAATATATTACCACCGTTGGCTTTACCAATAACTTTTTTCCATCGTTCTTTTTCATTTGAATTAGGGATAGCCGATAATTTATCAAGAAATAAAATAACTTCTTTAAGTGAACCCTCAATTAAGTTTGCACCTGTAGGACGATTTAATTCTACATTTTCATCTTCAATGTCATAAGTATCTAATTCTTTATAATATGACATTTTGATATGAAACGAATGTATAAGAGTATCAATACAAATCAATTTTTCACCGTAAGTTTTTGCTATCGGAAATCGATTATAAAAAGATAAAAAAACAGGCAAGGCATTGGCGGCATGAAGTTGTTTTCCTTTGTATGATTTTTTAAATTCTTCCCATGTCGCATTAAAACCACAAGAACATTTAAACATGTTTTCCTCAAGTGGAATATCAATGCCGCATAAGTTGGGGCATTGTAAAATTTTTTTCTCAAACCCATTAGTAGCAGAAATAACACTCATACAACGCGAATATAAAGCCCAACCAACTTCATCTGCTAATTCATCATCAGGAATACCCGATACACTTTGATTATAAAGGCGTTCGATTAGTTTTTGAGAAACTCTTTTTGACCATTTTATCATTATAATATCTCTCCTCATAAATTTGTTTGGTATGAAGCCCTGTAAATAATTATATGCTGTTACTTTATATAGTCAATCGGGGGGGGGATAGATAAATTAATAAAGGGTAAGCAAATTATAAAATTCATTATAACGCCGCGCCGGTAAATGCTTGATGTTCTTTTAACGGTTTATCGTCTTACGCCATAAATTATAAATCAGCGCGGTTTATCGCCGGTGCATATGGTTATATTAAAACGGTGCAGCCGGGT
>WQZK01000275.1 GCA_009780765.1 Defluviitaleaceae bacterium | reverse complement strand
GCCGCACATAGCACCGCCTAGTTCGGCGAAGGGTTTTAAATCTTCTAGGCCAATTGCTTCTGCCAAAGTTTTGCTTGTAGAATACTTTGAAAAATTATCAAGCGGATAGTGAAAATTAAATAATGAAATACGATTTTCTTTTAATTTTCCGAGTAGTTCCGTGTTAATTTCCCAAAACGCTTTTTCTGGATTTTTGCTTAAATCCCATACTAAAGGATGGTGCAAGAAAAGCATTGCATCTTTTACCCCATCATCCAAAATTTTCATTAAAACTTTATCAGATGGAAACACCGCCGTGTAAACCTTGTTAACTTCTTCCGCAAAATCGCACAACAAACCCATACTTCTTTGTTTAAAATTATCACAAATATATTCATGATTTTCAGTGATAAAGTTAAACCAATCTTCACTAAAATCTGGTTTTACAAAGTCTTTTTCAAGTTGGTTATATAAATCTATGGCTTTCATTGCTTACCTCCTATTTAGAAAGCATTTTGATACCTTTTTCAATACGCCTAAGGCTTTCTTCTTTACCTAATATTTCTAAAAGCTCAATTGCACCACATGGCGAAGATTCTTTCCCAGAAAGTGCTGCTCTTAGCGGCCAAAGCATAAGTCCATTTTTAATTTCCATTTTTTCTATTAATTCAAAAACAGCGTCATGCAATGATTTTTCTGAAAAGTCTTCTTGACTCTTCAAAACTTCTAAAGCCTCTTTCAAAGAAATAAGCGAATTTTCTTCTGTAGTTTTCATTTTTTTGTGAATGTAAGCTTTAGTGCTATATTCCGGCAAAGCATCAATAAAGTCAAGAAGCTCTGGTATTTCCTTTACAAAACTTATCCTCGATTTAACCATATCACTAAGTTTTTTACAATCCACGCAAGCTTTTTTAACCGAAGCTTTAACTATATTTTCAGAAAGCTTAAAAAACTCATCGCTATCCATTTTTTTGAAATATTCACCATTAAACCAAGTGAGCTTTACAATATCAAAAGCCGATGGCGATTTGCTAATTCTCTTTGTATCAAAAACCTTAGTTAGCTCTTCAAGCGAAAAAACCTCTTGATTATTTGCAGGCGACCAGCCAAGAAGTGCAATATAATTCAAAATAGCTTCTGGCAAGAAACCTTCTGCCATTAAATCTTCAACCGAGCCATCGCCACGCCTTTTAGACATTTTTGCACCATCTTGATTAACAATAAGCGGCAAATGCACATAAATAGGAACTTTCCACTCAAACGCCTCATACAAAAGATTATATTTAGGCGTTGAAGAAAGATACTCAGAGCCACGAACAACATGGGTTATTTCCATCAAATGGTCGTCTATAACATTAGCAAAATTGTATGTTGCAAACCCATCGGATTTAATTAAAACTTGGTCGTCAAGAGTTGCATTATCGACAGTTATTTCGCCAAAGCCTTCGTCTACAAAAGTCGTAGAGCCTTCAGGTATAATTTGGCGTATAACAAAGGCTGTGTTGTTATCCAAATTTTTCTTGATTTCTTCATCGTTCAAGCTTAAACAATGCCTGTCATACTGCATAATGTCTTGCTTTTCATCTGTAAGCGTTTCAAGCCTTTCTTTTGTGCAAAAGCAATAATATGCTTTTTTACTTTCAACAAGCTCCACAGCGTACTTCATGTACGAACCAATTCGTTCGCTCTGTGTATAAGGCCCATAATTTCCGCCAACATCAGGCCCTTCATCATGCAAAAGGCCCATAGTCTTTAAAGTGTTGTATATAATTTCTGTTGCACCCTCTACAAAACGCACTTGGTCGGTATCTTCTATACGCAAAACAAATTTTCCGCCCTTGTTTTTTGCGATAAGGTAAGTGTAAAGTGCTGTACGCAAATTTCCTATATGCATAGAACCCGTTGGGCTTGGTGCAAATCTTGTTCTTATCATTAGGTTTCCTCCTACGTTAGTTTTATCCTGTGGTAAATCTTCTTGCCTTTTTGAATCATAAGCTCACCATTTTCCACAAAGTCCTCAAGCGAAACCGTATGTTCGTGTGATTCAATTTTAACATCGTTAATTTTAACACCACCGCCAGCAACAAGCCTGCGTCCTTCACCTCTTGATGGAATAAGCCCCGCTTTTTCCAAGAGTTCGATGATATTTAGGCCGTTTTCAAACTCTTCTTTAGAAATAGCCGTTTCAGGCACAGAGCCGCCCATATCTCCGCCAGAAAACAACGCCTGTGCCGCCTTTTTTGCATTAATTGCATCCTCTTCATTATGAACGATTTTTGTAAGCTCGTATGCCAATACTTCTTTGGCTTGGTTAATTTCTTTGCCCTCAAGCTTTGCAAGTTCGTTAATTTCTTCTATAGGCAAAAAAGTCAGTCTTTTCAGGTAAGTGATAACATCTGCATCAGATATATTTCTAAAATATTGGTAAAACTCGTATGGAGTAGTTTTATTTCTATCAAGCCACACTGCTCCTTTTTCAGATTTACCCATTTTTTTGCCATCGCTTCTCGTTAAAATTGTAAACGTGCCTCCAAATACCTGCTCTCCTTCAACTCTTCTGATAAGCTCTACTCCGCCAATAATGTTAGACCACTGGTCGTTTCCGCCAAACTGCAATTTACAATTATGGTCTCTAAAAAGCTTTAAAAAGTCGTAAGACT
>WQZK01000274.1 GCA_009780765.1 Defluviitaleaceae bacterium | reverse complement strand
TTACAGGGCTACCTGTTGTAACGCCAAGATGAATATCATCTAGTTCAAAAAGATCTCTAGCACCTCTGTTAAACTCAGGGTGGAATAAAAGATAAGCTGGTTGGATAGATTGATAAGTAGGCATGATTGCTATAGGAGCATCAACATGAGTTGCAACTACTTCTTCAGCAGCCTCTTCATCGTCATCGTCATCTTCTTCATTATCTAATATTTCATAGTCATCTTCTGAGTAGTATTCAGTGTCGTCGTTCGTAAGTTCGTCGTCAATAAGCTCATACTCATCTGTAAGTTCTTGCTCATTGCTGGGAGTTAAGCTTTCAATTGCAGCCATAATCATATCTGCATTGTCTTCTGCATCTTCCACTTCGCCAATTAAAACTGCCTCAACTTCTGGCGTAACAGCAAAAACTTCTGGAAGTGATGCAATAGCTTCTACCATTCCCATAGGAACGTTCATAAGTACGCCGTTAAATACTAGGCTGTATCTTCCCCAAATTTCAAATGTATTTGAAGAAAGTGCCATTATACCCGTATCTGGCATTAATGTAGCTAGTTGCTCATCGAAAGCATCGTGTGCTTCAAGAGCAGTCGCTTCAAAAACTTCATCGCTAAAACGAGCACGAGGGAAGTCATCTTCTGCTAATAAACGTAAAGCTAAAGAAGATGGCGTTCTAAACGATACCCAAACTAGTATCATTTCATCTGGGTTATCTAACGAAAACTCGCCTTCAAAGCCTATAGCACCCATAGGTGCTGCTAATGTTGTAAGAAGAGCATCTCTGTCATCGTTTGAAAATTCGTGTCTTGATAAAGCATCTCTTCTTACTATGTCAGATGCATTTACTGCCCCTATTTCTTGGTAAAAGTTTTGTAAGAACTCATTAGCAAATGATACTTGATTATCTCCTAAAAATTCAAAATGTTCAACTACACTAGAAGCAGTGGCAGAGGTGTTGCTTGCAGAAACCGGCATTGCTGTAAACGCTGTTGCAAGCATAGTTCCTGATAATAATAGAGCCAAAAATCTTGTTTTTCTTTGTTTCAAAAATTTCAAAATTAATTCCTCCTTGTTTTGTATAGGTACGTATCTGACCTATTTTTTTGTTACTTTACTCTCCCTCCTTCTTTATAATTTATTGTATAAAATAACAAATGCGTAACACAATAGGAAGCTCTTAACATTGCTCCTGAAATCTTGTATTTTTACAAGTATTGTACACACATGAGTTGCCGAAAAAAGTTTATATGTACCAAGAAATGACCCAATGTGACTCCGTCATCTTTGTGTCTATCATTAATTTTATGAAAAAAATGGAAGTTTTGTGATTGTAAAGTATGTCAACCTTTTTTTACCGTGCAGATATAGTATTTATATTATACTACTAATAGTTAAAAAAGTCAATAGTTTTTAGTACTATTAGTAACTTCGGCTTGCATTTCTTGTTATAAAAAATGGTGTATGAACACCGTTCACACACCACTTATAGCTTGCCTGCTTATTTAGTAAGATATTATTGCTGGCTGTATCTGCCTACCCTCTAAAGCACAAATCAAAGACTCATTTAAAAGCCCTAAATCCGCCGTCATACTCGTTGGCTTTTTTATTGGGTCGTCTTGCCCAAAAGGCACAAAAAATATATTTTTTGTATTAAATAACTTCATAATATTAACTCCACTTGCACCAAGTGCGTCGTTAGTAAATAGTGCAAGCAAAACAGGTTTTCCATTACGAAGTGTAGCCTTTGATGCCATAGTAACTGTTCCGTCAGATATTCCGTTTGCAAGCTTAGCAATTGTATTGCCCGTTGCAGGCACAATAATCATAATATCCATTTGATTATCAGGCCCAAAAGTTTCTGCCTCGGCTATAGTACTAATTATTTCGTTTCCGGATATTTCTCGTATTGTATCCAAAAACTCATCTTTATCATGAAAACGAGAGCTATTGTTAAACACATTTTCAGATACAACAGGGTAAACATCTGCACCCAATTCTTTTAATTTTTTAAGCGGCTCAAGCACTTCCATAACCGTGCAAAAAGATGCACATATACCAAAACCTATTTTTTTACCTTTTAATGTCACTATTTTCACCTCTATTCTTCAAAACTTGATTAATATATTCGCCCAAAATTTCACCTGCAGTTCTAACGGCATATTTCCCAGGAATACCCGGAAGAAGAGCAGATTTTTCGTTAAGTTTTTTCGCAAATTCCATATCAAACCCATATGGCTTTGAAGCTATATCTATAAAAAGCGTTCCTTTGCATTTTTGTAGTACTTCGTTTGTCATAACACATTCAGGAACAGTATTTATTATCACATCAAAATTTGGTTTGTAAAAAGCTCTTTCTGCATAAATTGGCGTAATAGAATCTGCATAGGCGGTGGCCTCTTTTTCTCTGTTTCTTACAAGTGCATAAACATTTGCTCCAAGTGCTTTAAGCTTTTTAGATAAGTCACTTCCGCAAACACCGTAGCCTATTACAAGAATTTTACTGTTCGCAATTGTATCTATTCGATTTTTAATAAGGTATGATATTACGCCTTCGCTTGTTGGAATAGCATTTTTTATTGTAATGCCACGCTCTTCCATCATAGGGTAATACTTAAGCCCATACTCTTTGCATCTATTCGTTAAATATTCG
>WQZK01000273.1 GCA_009780765.1 Defluviitaleaceae bacterium | reverse complement strand
TTCGCCCCTATATTTTTTTAATGCAGCAGAAGAAATTGCCATAAATGCAAGCTTATTTTTAGTGTTTTCAAAGCCATCTAAGGCATTTTTATAAAGTTTGATATATTCGTTATAAGCATCTTCAACCGAAGTGTAAGAATCAAAACAAGCTCTAATTTCTTCAAGAGAGTATATATCTTTAAGATCATTAATCATAACAAGCTGACAAAGATGCTCTTTTTTGTAATATCGCTTATTGTGAAGGGGTGACAGCACCGAAACCCTAACATAGTTCTGAATCATTGTTTTGGTGAAATATATACGATTACGCTCGAAAAAGGCAATAACTTGCGAAATGGTCATTTCTTCGGTGTAATTTTCTATATTTTTAAGAATATCTATATTTTGCATCATGACGATAATTCCACAAAACCTTTGCCTAGAACCTCTTTAACATCGGTTACAATTACAAACGCATTTTCATCAATTCCTTTAACAATGTCTTTCATGGCAACTAGCTCTTTAGAACTCATTACTATAAGCAAAACATCTTTATCTTCTTGAGTGTAAGCACCCTTAGCATCAAACGATGTTGCACCTCTTACAATATTTTCAAAGATTTTTTGCGATATTTCAGGCCCATGCTTGGTAATAATAAATACAGCCTTTGAAAAGCTTAAACCTTCTAAAATAGCATCGGCCGCTTTTGTTATAACAAAGAGCGATATAATTGCATACATGCTGCTTCTCATGCCAAACACGAAAAGACCTGCGAGTAAAATCATGCTATCGGTTACAAACAGTATTTTTGTAAGACTAAAATGTTTTGCAAATTTGTGTATCATAGATGCTAAAATTATTGTTCCGCCAGTTGTTGCCTTTGCCTTAACAACAAGCCCAACGCCAAGGCCACAAATTATACCGCCAAAAATTGCAGGAATAATAAAATCTGTTTCTGTGTATTTAGGAATCATATCAGTAATATCTAATGCAACAGATAAAAGCAAGGTTGCGAAGATTGTTCTTGACAAAAATGACTTTCCAAGAAGTTTATAAGCTATAATTAATAAAGGAAGATTAAATAAAAGATTTAAAAGCCCTAAAGATATTTCTATACCAAAGTTTGCTCTAAAAACTTCTACGAGTACAAGCGAAAGCCCAGTAATTCCGCCAGTAACCAAGCTTGCTGGCTGGTAGAAAACGGTTACGCCAGTAGCCATTAAAAAAACGCCAATTATAGCAAGCGTATAGTCTTTTTTCTTATCGGCAAGTAAAAAGCTTGTACACAAAAGAGCAATAATAAGCCCTAGAATAATGTTTGAATCTATAAATATACGTGATGCAAAAAGCCCAAAATTTATTACATCTATAAGTAATCTAAAGTTTTGATTTTTCATAATAATCTCCTTAGTTTTCAAAGTTATAAGAGGTTTCTACAAGAGTCATCAGTTCGAAAATATTTTTTGCTGCTTCGCTCTCTAAAGGGGCGAAAATGCTTATTTGCCTAAGCATGTTGTTATCGTCTAAAAAAGTCCAAACCACTGCTCCTGTACCATCGGCAAAAATGGCGTAAAAGCCCATTGCCTCATACCCTGCGAGCAAAATTTCATGCGGCTCGGTTAAAATTGGCCCAAGCTCTAGAATAGTATCGAAACTGTTTATTATAATATCTCCCATAGATGCTGCTCTGTGTTCTTCTAAAATGTTTCCTATATATAATATAGAAATAGTATTTTCACCATCATCAGAAGTGAAGTGAATAGATTCGCCAAAAACCTCGAATCTTCTAAAATGTTCTGGCACATCTAAAAAACCAAAAACTTCGTTTCCGGCGCGTACTAGAGAAGTACCTTCTTCGCTGCCTCGTAGCGAGCAGGCACTTAAAGTAATAGAAAACAGCAAAAGAAATAATATATACTTAAACACTTTCAATGTGATTCCTCCTAATGACAAACTACTATATAATGATACGACATATCGAGGAAAAAATCAATAGGCAATAATACATAACCTAATTCATGAACCAATTTTTCAAGCGTAATTTGTGAAACAAATTTTTTGCGACCTAGGTTTTGCTTGCAAAACGAGGAGCAAAAAGTTAAGAAAAATTGTGCAAATGCGGTTATGTACATTGCTAAGAATATATTCTATATTTTACCAATTAAGGTGAGTATAAAAAACCTAATCAAATATCATAATAAACACATGAAAGTGGACTAAAAACACTTTTGTAAAATGTTACATGTAAGTTACAAATGACAAAAAAACTTGAAAAACGAGTTTTAAAGTGTTATAGTAATTTACAGCAAATAGACTTCTTTGCTAACGTAGTGAAGGTGTTTATATTTAGAGGTTCGTTAAGCCTCTAACGCAGATTTTAAAATGTTACAGAAAAGTGTTTATGTAATTTTTGTGTTACAGAAAGTTTACATATCGGGTTTTCTGTTGACTTTAATAAATCTGATGTGCTATTATATTTTATAAGAGGCAAAGACCTCAAAACCTATAGGGAGGAAAAAAGAAATGAAAAAGAAAATAGCTTTATTGCTAGCTGCTGCTATGACGATAACGGCAGTACCTACAATGAACGTTTCTGCAGCATTGCCGCCAGCTTTAACCAATACTAATATTGGTACAGTTGGAACAGCGGCAAGATTGTATGAAAACAGA
>WQZK01000272.1 GCA_009780765.1 Defluviitaleaceae bacterium | reverse complement strand
GCGAAATAAATTTAGATTATGTTAAAATGCCATCAAAAGAAGATTTTATAAACGACGCAATTATTATGGAAAAATGGTTTTTAAAAGAATTTGGAAATCCAATGTTTGATAAGCTGCAAATCTCGGGTTGTGTAAATATGATTTTAAATTACATACGCCGTTATCTTATCATTGAAAAACATATTTTTGAATTTAACAAGTTTGCAACGATTGAAACATATATGTGCCACAAGCCACCAATGGTTAACAAACCAGTGTTTGACTTTATTCACAAAAATCTAAGAGATGAAGTAGCTGGGAATGGCGACGATTTAGATATGCTTCGTAAATGCGGTGAGCAGTTTCGTGCTTATTTTAATAAACGGCTTTTAAACCTTGAAATAGGTACGTTATAAGAGGTGGGCTTTCATATACATAATATATTAAATATTGACTTTTTTATAGAGGTTTGGTATAATAATAGAGTAACAAGTAAATAACAGGAATGTGGGGATACTCACAATCTGTTTTTAAGAGCTTTAGGGATTTAACGCTTTTCCTTAAAACATTGCATAGGATTACATCAAGTAACAAAAACAACCCAGAGCAGCCACTCTGGGTTGTTTCCTTTCTAGCGAACTAGTGCAACTAGAAATACTATGATGCCGATAAGGTAGTATGTTATCATAACAACCCATAAAATGACATCAAACGCTTTATTTTTCTTTTGCATAGGTTACACCCCCTTTCCAAAGAAAAGATAAGTAACACTGCCGTTGCCCCTTTGGGCAACGTTATTATATTATATCACATCGAACAAAATAACGCGATTTTCTCGTAATACATTTTTAATAATTTTATTGTAGTCAAGCAACGGTTTAAGTGGTATAATAAGTTAAAAGATATAAAAATATAAAAAATAGAGGGAACACCATGAATAATAGTATAAAAAAGTTTTTAATTATAGTAGTTTCGATAGTGGGGTCTTTTGTGCTTATTGGGGGCGTTAGCTTGTTTGCACATTCTAGGCTTTCAAGCGGGAGCGAAACCAATAACAATATAAACATTTCTCAGGGCTCGGGTACGGCAGGGTCAAACACAAGCCAATCTAATGAGCGTGATGGTTTTTTCTCAAGGCTATTATTACCACCTAGAAAGACCAATTTTCTTATTTTAGGTAATGACCAGTCCGACCTTTTAACAGATGTTATAATCCTTGGCTCGTTTGATAGAGATACAAATAATATTGATTTAATAAGCGTTCCTCGCGATACGTATACTACAATCTCTCAAGATCTTAGGGATTTTATTGAGGGTAATGGCCGTTGGGTGCCGAGATTTATGAAAATGAACGAGCTTCACGCTTACGGTGGCAGGGTTCACGGTGGTGAAGTGCTTAGGCGCCAGCTTCAAGAAATGTTTAACATAGAAATTGATTATATAATTAGCATGGAGCTTGATGGGTTTATTGAAATTGTTGACATTTTGGGCCCTGTAGAGTTTGAAGTGCCGGCAGGAGGGCTTTTTTATCGAGATCCAACGCAAGGCTTAGTTATAGCACTTCAAGAAGGCGTGCAGATGCTTGATGGTGCAGCAGCCGAGGGGCTTGTTAGATTTAGAGGCAGGCATGGCGACCTAGGCAGAATAGATATGCAGCACGAGTTTATGATGGAGTTTTTTAGACAAGCTTTACAGCGAGATAATATTATAAACAATATTGTTCCAATTGCTGGAGCTGTTTTCGAGCATGTAGAAACAGACTTTAACATGATAAATTTGCCAAGATATGTACCATTTTTACTTAGACTTCAGCCCGAAAATTTAAGAGTTCAGATGCTTCCGGGGCATCCTCAGATGATAAACGGAATTTCGTACTTTATTCACGACCAAGCTCGTTCACAAGAGCTTATTAACTCGATTTTTCATAACTTTAGTGAAACCACAAGGGTTGTAGAGCCTTCGGATTTAAGAATTCAAATTTTTAATGCAGGCGATATTCATGAAACTGTTAGAATTGTAGAAGAAATGCTTGGAGATGGTTTTAACGTTGTATTTGCAGGCGAATTTAGCGGCTCTACAACAGGAATTAGCAGCACAAGGGTTATAACACCTTTTAACTTAGATTTAGAAGACGTTTTATACTATTTCGACGGAGCAGAGGTTTTAGAAGAGCATATAGAAGATGATAGGTTTGACATAATAATAATAGCAAAATAGAAATCCAAAGTGTGGTGAAAATCATGAGTAATAACAGTGTTTCATTAAAAGCAAATGCAAAAATAAATATTTCGCTTGATATTCTTGGTAGGCGTGATAACGGTTATCACGACCTTGAAACGATTATGCAAAGCGTTTCACTTCATGATGAAGTTTTTGTTAAAAAAATCGATAAAAAAGGAATTAAAATAGTGAGCGATGTTGTTTGGTTGCCAACCGATAGCCGCAATATTTGCCACAAAGTTGCTAATATAATTTTTAATATGTATGGAATTAACTCAGGACTTTATATTGAGCTTGCAAAAAATATCCCTGCATGTGCGGGGCTTGGCGGCGGTTCGTCAAATGCAGCAGCCGTTATTTACGCTATTAAAAAAATTTTTGACCTCAACATGGATGAAGACAAGATGCTTGAAATTGGAGGAATGGTAGGTGCGGATGTTCCGTTTTGTATAAAGCGGGGTACATATCTTGCTCGCGGAATTGGCGAGATACTTGAAAAACTGCCACCTT
>WQZK01000271.1 GCA_009780765.1 Defluviitaleaceae bacterium | reverse complement strand
TATAACATAATTTTGCTAAGAGGTGTATAATGTCTGGTTCAATATACGGAAAAATTTTTAAAGTAACAACTTGGGGCGAAAGCCACGGGGCAGCAATCGGTGCTGTTATAGATGGTTGCCCTTCTGGGCTCTTATTGTCAGAAAAAGATATACAGATAGAGCTTGATAAGAGAAAGCCTAGCAACTCGCCCCTTTCAACCATAAGGAAGGAAAGTGATAAAGCAATAATTTTATCAGGAGTTTTTGAGGGAAAAACCACAGGTACACCAATTTCTGTAATTGTATTTAACGAAGATGCCAGAACTAAGGACTACTCTGAAATAAAAAATATTTTTCGACCAGGACATGCTGATTATACCTTTTACACCAAATATGGCGTAAGGGATTATCGTGGCGGAGGACGTTCTTCTGGACGTGAAACTGTTGGCCGTGTTATCGCTGGGGCAATTGCAAAAAAAATTCTTAAAGAGCTGGGAATTGAAATATCTGCATATTCGTTTGATTTAGAACTGGTGGTTGAAGATGGAGATTCCGTTGGTGGTATTGTAGAATGTGTTATAAAAGGTGTAAAAGCTGGCATTGGTGAAACAGTTTTCGATAAACTTGATGCCGAACTGGCTAAGTCCATGCTTTCTATTGGTGCAGTTAAAGGCATCGAATTCGGTGCAGGGTTTAAATCTGCCTTTATGAAAGGCTCTGAAAATAACGACGAATTTTTTAATGATAATGGAAAAATATCAAAATTAACTAATAACTCTGGCGGAATTTTAGCTGGAATGAGCGACGGCTCGGATATAGTTTTTAGACTCGCCTTTAAACCAACGCCATCTATCTCTAAGCCCCAAAAAACTGTTGACATTCAAGGAAATGATATAGAAATTGAAATTAACGGCAGGCACGATGTTTGCATTGTTCCAAGAGCAATTGTTGTTGTTGAGGCCATGGCAGCAATAACTTTAACCGACCTTGTTTTAAGAAATTTAACTGCTAGAATGGATAATATAAAACTTGTAGTTTTAAGCTAATTTATGTTATAATATAAGAAAAAATGAAAGGAAGTTTTTATGAATAAGCCAAAAGTATTTGTTATAATGCCATTTGAAGATCAATTTTTCAACGTTTATGGTGCATTAGAAAGTGAATTTCATAAGGAATTTGCATTTTCTCATGCAGGAAATATAGGCAATCAACAAAATATTCTTCAAGAAATAATACAGCCTATCTTTGAGGCCAAAGTTATTTTAGCAAATTTAACTGGGCTAAACCCCAATGTCTTATATGAGTTAGGAATTGCTCACGCACTCGATAAAAAAACTATTGCAATTACTAAAGACGATTTAAGTACATTACCTTTTGATTTAAAACAATATAGAGTATACAAATATGGCACTGAATTTACTGAATTTGACGAATTGAAAAAATATATAAGTAAAAATCTAAAAGGAGCTATTAATGAGGAGATTGACTTTAGTAACCCCGTAAAAGATTTTCTTGACAAAAACGAAGGCTATGCTATCTCTAACACTCATAGTAAAGGTAAGATAGATATCCAAATAGAAAATAGTGAAAAAGGCTTTTTAGATTTTCTTGCCGAAATTGATGAAGATACAGAATCACTCACTACACATCTTACACAACTAACCAATGATATGAAGATACTAACTAGTGAACTTAATAAAAGCACTGCTGAAATTAAACAAGTCCAAAAATCAAGCGGAAATGGAACAGCCTCATTTGTTAGAAAAGAGTTTAGAAAAATTGCCAGTAATACGAATGAGTATTGTGAAAAACTTGATGCCTTTAATAATAATTACTCTGCTCTTTGGGATAAGATTGAAGTAAACATATTAGGACTTCTTGAAAATGAGTACTCTTCGAATAATGATAATAAGGATGGTTTAATTAAGTATTTGATTAATTTACATAAATACCAAGCAAATATTTTGAGCTATAATAAGAGTATAGAAAATCTTAAAAATTCATCAATCAAATCCATAGGTCTAGAGAGAACTTACACCCAAGCTTTGAAAATCTTAGATGAACGTTTAGCAACCAACTTAGGCATTATGTCGCAAGTGCTCGCTTCTATCGACAGAATAAAAGAAAAAAGCAAATTTGTCGTTGACAAAGTAGTTTTCAACTAAATCTAGATGTTTAATAATAAAAAATTAAAGCCGTTTCACATTCAGAAACGACTTTTTCTATGAGTTACCCGGGGCTCGAACCCGGGACAACCGGATTAAAAGTCCGGTGCTCTACCAGCTGAGCTAGTAACCCGCATTTAGTAAAAATAAAAAGGGTGAATAATGGGATTCGAACCCACGGCCTCCAGAGCCACAATCTGGCGCTCTAACCAACTGAGCTATACCCACCACAACGTATCTGAAGGGATTCGAACCCCTGACCCACGGCTTAGAAGGCCGTTGCTCTATCCAGCTGAGCTACAGATACAGTTTTTTAAAAAAGTCGGGGTGACAGGATTTGAACCTGCGACCTCCTGATCCCAAATCAGGCGCGCTAGCCAAACTACGCTACACCCCGTTAAATTGTTTACCTAAAACATTGTATCATAAGTCTTAATAGAAATCAATACTTATTTAAAATATTTTCAGCAAACTGAGGACTGAGTAGAGAAAGTTAAAGAAGAAGAAGAAGAGAGGAGTTACTAGATAAACGGTAATGACTAGTAAAGAACTCAATTAGATTGAGTTAAAAGCAATGC
>WQZK01000270.1 GCA_009780765.1 Defluviitaleaceae bacterium | reverse complement strand
GTTAGAACATGCAGGCATTAGCTGGCAGAAACTACAACAACTTGATTCAGTAGACCAGTTAAAAGTATTTTCTCAAGCATTTAGAAATATCCAAGATGAGGCTTTGAAATATAACCTTGCTAACACATTGTTTGGTGGTGCAGGCGTTAATATGGTTTCTGCCTTGTCGGTAGACCCTTCTGAGATGAACCAATTAGTTGGGGAATTTCATAGGCTAGGGCTTGCAATTGGAAGTGAAACATTTGATGCAGCTAGCCGCTATCGGCGTGAAATGATGAGCTTTAGAGATGTTTGGGGCAATATAACTACTAGGTTTATGACCCCACGTGTATTTGATGCTTTAAGTGGACTTGTTGAAAGAATAACAAATAAACTTGTGGCATTTACTCCAACATTTGAACAATGGGGTGATAAGCTTGCCGCATTTATAGAAAACTTAGACTTAGATGCGATAATTGCAAGAGTAACCGAATTTGGTGCAAGAGTTTGGGAGATAGTGCAAAAAGTAAAAGATATGGCTGGTGGTTGGGGTAATGTTGCGAAGATACTAGGCGTATTGGCGATAGCACCTACTGTTATATCTGCTCTTAAATTTCTAATGTCGGTGTTTAAATTTATCAAACTTATTGTACTTCCTATTATTAAGTTTATTATAAAGCCTTTAACAGCTATAGCTAAGATAATGGGAGTTATAGTCAAAGTAGCAGGGGCTATTGGCAAGGTCATAGCTCTAATAAGTAACCCGATTGGCTGGATTATAATCGGCATTGGACTAATTACAGCGGCAATTATAATTGTGAGGAAAAATTGGGATAAAATCAAAGAGAAACTTGCACAAGTTGGAGCATTTTTCAAAAAGCTTTGGGGTGGTATTAAAGATTGGTTTTTAGGAATTTGGGACAATATTAAAAACTTTTTCTTCGGTATTTGGGAAAGAATTGTTGACCATATTCGTGAGAGAATTGAGCTTATAAAGGCAGTGTTTGCCCGTATAAAAGGTTGGTTTACTGGGTTATGGGATAGCATTAAAGCTAGCGTTAGAAGTTTTATTGATAGAATTTTAGAGTTTTTTGCACCATTTATAAGAGTAATTGAAGGTGTTAGAAATGTAATCGGTGGGTTGTTTGGTCGTAACCGTAACAACAATACTGGCGAGGTTGACTTACCAGGGCATTACCGAGGCGGAATATTTACCCACAGACATATTGCAGAAGTTTGCGAAAAAGGTGCCGAGGCAATTATACCGCTAGACCGCTCGAATCGTGGGCGTGCTATATGGGAGCAAGCTGGCAAGATGGGTGGATATATGAAAGATATATATCCAAAGCATAGAAATGTTATTGATATTACTAATTGTCATAACCAAAAAAATCCAGATAAAAAACCAAAACCTAAGCCATTTGGAGCAATAAGGCAACAAATGGCTGGTTATACAGTGAAAGTTGAATTTAGTCAGCACAATACTTTTTATGGTGATGTAGATTCCAAAACTGTTAAGCAAGTAGAACAGGCTGGTAAAAAAGGTGCTGATGATACTATTAAAAAGTTTGAAGAGTACCAAAGAAATAAAAAGAGGGTGGCTTACGGGTGATGATTTATACAACAACTCAAGGTGATGTTTGGGATTTAATATCCTACAAAGTTTATAATGATGAAGGTTTTACAGAGCATTTAATTAATGCAAACCCTGCTCATCGGCATACAGTAATATTTTCGGCCGATGTTGTTTTAAACGTTCCTGACAAGCCCACCAAGTCCTCTATAATCAGCTTACCACCATGGAAGCAAAGGTGATATTATGGCAAAACCTAGGAGAGCATATATAACTATAGAATATGATGGCAAGGATATAACTCAAGAAATATCCGAATCATTAATAAGTTTTACTTATAACGACAAGTCGGCTGATGAGGCTGATGATATAGCCATAACTTTACATGACAAACATGGTTATTGGCATAATGATTGGTACCCAAAAATGACAAGTAAAGGCGGTGGAAGTGATGATAACAGTACCTAGTGTTGGCAATTGGGAGGATGTTGCAAATGTTACACCTACCCTAGCCAATCAATCTGCTTCGAGTGCATCCGCTGTATCTGGTGCAATACTGAGAGCTAGAATTCACTTAGAAAACTGGTTTGAAGATGGTGATTACTACGAGCTTGACTGTGGGACCTTTGAAATTGATTCCTGTGAGCTTTCAGGGCCGCCTGCTGTTTTTGAAATTAAGGCTGTTTCTACCCCCATTTCTTCATCTATTAGGCGAGAAACAAAAAACCGTGCTTGGGAAGATACAACACTTGAAGAAATAGCAGGCGATATTGCCAGTGGTGCAGGACTTCGGTTAATGTATGAAGTTAGGGAAGAAATAAAACTCGACCGAGTAGACCAGCTAAAGTCGGCCGACTTATCATACTTACAAAAACTATGTAGAAATTATGGTGTTTCTTTAAAAGTAACAAATAAAAGAGTAGTTTTATTTGACGAAAAAGACTACGAGGCACGCCCACCAATTGACCAGTTCGATTTTAGTGAAGTAGTTGATGACGAAAGCAACCCAACTGGGCGAATTATTAGCTATAAGTTTATACAAGATACATCAGACACCGTAAGCAGCTCAAATGTTGCTTATAAAGACCCTAAAAGCGGACAATTGGTTCATTACGAATTTACGCCGCAAGATGCTCCTGCAACAGGGCAAGCTGTAAATATAAACAATCGCCCTGGGTAT
>WQZK01000269.1 GCA_009780765.1 Defluviitaleaceae bacterium | reverse complement strand
CTTCTCACAGCCACATCTCCAACAGTGCGTACTAGCTTCAAGCCAATCTACATTATTAAAATCACACCATGCCATATGTTCATGCCAATAATCAATAGCCTCCTTAATAGTTGTTTTGATGGGCTTTCTTATACTCATAATATCACCTCAAAAAGCTTGATAACAATGCCGATTTTGCTATTTTTTCCAATTATTCCCATTCAATGGTCGAAGGTGGCTTACTCGTAATATCATAAACAACCCTATTTACATCTCGCACTTCGTTAACAAGCCTAACCGAAATTTTTTCGAGAATGTCATAAGGAATTCTTGCAAACTCTGCACTCATAGCATCAACACTATTAACGCCCCTAAGAGCTATTGTGTATCCATAAGTTCTTTCATCTCCCATAACACCCACCGAGCGAAGGCCTGTTAAAACCGTAAAATACTGCCAAATTTCTCTATCAAGTCCTGCATTTTTAATTTCGTCTCTAAAAATGTAGTCAGTTTTTCTTAAAATTTCCAATTTTTCTTCCGTAATATCACCAATTATTCTGATAGCAAGCCCCGGCCCTGGGAAAGGTTGCCTAAACACAAGGCTTTCAGGTATATCAAGAGCAAGTCCCACTTTTCTAACCTCGTCTTTAAACAAATCTCTAAGAGGCTCAACAATTTCTTTAAAATCTACAACATCTGGCAGTCCACCAACATTATGGTGAGATTTTATTACAGCCGAATGTTTTGTGCCGCTTTCTATAACATCAGGGTAAATTGTTCCTTGCACTAAATAATCAACCGTGCCTATTTTCTTTGCCTCTTCTTCAAAAACTCTTATAAATTCTTCGCCAATAATTTTTCTTTTAGTTTCTGGGTCAGAAATATTTTTAAGCTTTGACAAAAATCTCTCTCCAGCATCAACTCTTATAAAATTAAGGTCGTAACCTGAAAACATTGCTTCTACTTCGTCGCTTTCGTTAAGGCGCATAAGCCCTGTGTCAACATAAATGCAAGTTAAGTTTTTGCCAATAGCCCTATGTACCATAATCGCCGCAACAGTAGAGTCAACACCACCGCTTAAAGCACATAAAACCTTTTTACCATCTAATTTCTCTTTTAAGCTTTCAACAATTTTATTGGCAACATCTTTCATAACCCAATCGCCCGAACAATTACAAATTTTATAAAGGAAATTACTTAAAATTTTATCACCCTCGGTTGTATGCGTAACTTCTGGATGGAATTGAACGCCGTAAAGATTTCTTTCCTCGTTACAGATAGCTGCGGTTGGGCATGCTTCTGTAGTTGCAATAACTTTAAAATTTTCAGGCACTTTAGAAATATAGTAAGTGTGGCTCATAAAGCAAATAGTGTCTTCTAAAACACCGTCAAATAATTTGTTTTTACTGTCAACTTTAAGGCTAGTTTTGCCGTATTCTCTGTGCTCTGAAGCCTCAACAACACCGCCGTTTAAATAAGCCATAAGCTGAACTCCATAGCAAATACCCAAAATAGGAATACCCATCTCAAAAATTTCTTTCGATATTCTTGGGGCATTTTCATCGGTAACAACACTTGGCCCGCCTGTAAAAATAATTCCTTTTGGATTTTTTGCCTTAATTTCTTCTAAATCTGTTTCGTAGCTTAAAACTTCGCAATAAACACCTAAATCGCGAACACGCCTAGCAATAAGCTGGTTATATTGTCCGCCAAAATCTAATATTATAATTAACTCATGGTTCAAATTTAACAACCCTTTCAATTTAACTCACTATAAGCCCAAATTCCTTAACTAGTTTCTCAAATCTTATTTTTTCATGCTCTAATATAGGCATGGTAACATTATAAATGCAATGTTGCAAAACATCAGCATCAACCAAAACTTCGTCAAAAGAAGAATGTGTAATGCCCTTAGAGCTATGGTTTGATATAGCCGAGCAGATTAAATCTGTTTCATCATCCGTTGTGATTTTGAGCTTTTCAAACACCTCTCGGGCGAGTATTGCCCCTTTTTTGTCATGGTCTTTGGTGTACCCAAATTTGTAGGTGTAAAAATCGTGTAGCATGCCTGCCATTGTTAAAAGTTCGGCATTTTCTCCACGTTTAAGTGCTATAAGGGTACATGCTTGCGAAACTCCATATAAATGAACATACGCACAGCGTCTATCAAAATCATTAGACATATTTAAAATAATACTGTCGATATATTCTCTTAAAATTTCAATCCTGTTTTTCATTGCCGCTCCTTAATGTTCTGTACTATAATTAGGGCTTTCTTTAGTTATTTGAACATCATGCGGATGGCTTTCGCGAAGACCCGCTGCCGTCATCTTCATAAATCTTGCGTTATCTCTAAGTTCCGGTATTGTAGGCGTTCCACAATAGCCCATACCTGCTCTAAGCCCGCCTAAAAGTTGATAAATAACTTCAGAAACTTCACCTTTATAGGCAATGCGTCCCTCAACCCCCTCTGGAACAAGTTTTTTAGAGCCTTCTTGGAAATATCTATCACTAGAGCCCTTTTCCATTGCCGCCAAAGAACCCATTCCGCGGTAAACCTTATATTTTCTGCCTTGATATAATTCTGTAGCACCTGGGCTTTCTTCGCATCCACCAAAAAGGCTTCCAATCATAACCGTATCTGCCCCAGCGGCAATAGCCTTAACTATATCGCCCGAATATTTAATTCCACCATCTGCAATAACAGGAACGCCATATTCCTTAGCTGCTTGAGCACAGTCATAAATAGCTGTAATTTG
>WQZK01000268.1 GCA_009780765.1 Defluviitaleaceae bacterium | reverse complement strand
TTTTGGGGTTACGCCCTAAGGCTTAAATATATAATATCAAATTTATTTTTTTTGAAATAGCAGTAAAATGTATACCCAATGTAAAATCTTTGTAAAGTTTTTTATATTCACAAAATATATAAACATCAAAATATATCTTGACAAATTAATTCGATAATTATATAATTAAATTAATAAATTTTATCACGAAAGGAATCGAATAACTTATGGAAAGAAAGCTTATTGAAAACATAGTAACGGCAAGTGGCATAACAAGCGGCGAGCTTGTGCTGGTTCAGTTTTGGGGCGAAGATAAAGATATAGAAATAATGCACATCGCCGCTGATACTGTAGCATCACTTGGTGCCTCTCCCGTAGAAATGCAACAATCACGCACTGTAAACACCCAGCGATTTACAGGAATTAAAGACAGTTCGTTTAATGAAAAATATTTTGCACATATGTCTAATTTCGATGCTGTAATTGATATTTTTAGTTATCCTCCTGTAGTTTTAGAAAACACACCAGATAATTTTCAAATGGATATTTATAGAAAATATATGGGCAATTTGTTTGGTGCACTATCTAAAGTAAAACGCTTTACGCAAATACGCGTACCAACAGAGGAAAACGCAAAAGAATCTAACCTTTCTTATGAAGAATACCGTAGCCGTATGCTAATGGCAATGGATATTGATTATAAAGCTTTACAACAAAATTGCGAAGATTCAGTTAATAAATTGTGTGAAAAAACGGAGCTTACACTAATTACAGGCGATAACTATAAATTGCAATTTGAGCTAGGCGATAGAAAATGGTTAATTGATGCTGGCGACGGCGACATCCCCGCTGGCGAAGTTTACATTGCCCCGCTCGAAAACAAAACAAATGGCACTGTATTTTTTGAAACACTTTTTGCTGGACACTTTGGCAAATTCACTAACATATTGCTAACAGTAGAAAACGGAATAGTAATAACGACAAATAATGATGTGCTTAATGAAAATTTTGCTAAGCTTGATGATGCAAGCAAAACTGTTTGTGAGCTTGGATTTGGGCAAAATCCACACATCAACTCTTTGTGCGGATACGCCGTGCTTGATGAAAAAGCACAAAACACTTTCCACATTGCAATTGGCAACAATACAATGTTTGGGGGAAAAAATAATGCACCGCTTCACATGGACTTTGTTGGAACGGGAAAAATACTTTAGGAGAACTACATGGAAAACCAAAAAAAATTTATTGAATACCTAAAAAACCAGCAAAGCCTTAGCCTTGCAAAATCTAAAAAAATGTTAGACGAGCAGCGTGAAGACGAGGCGATTCTTGAAAAAATTCGTGCAAACATATTCGGTATTTTTATTGCTATGGCAAAAATGCCTAACCAATCGCCAAAATTTCTTAAGGTAAAGATGGATGAAATTCCTACAGCTTGGCACGAATCTTTAGAAAAAGCACTTGAATATAATGACCATGAAAAAGAGGCACAAGAGCGTATAAAAATCGCTACAATGGAAGAAATCAAACTAAAATTTGCAAGCATAGCGGAGGAGAATTAATATGAGTACTGATATTGTAGCACTCTTTAAGTGCCTCGCAGATAAATCACGCCTTCAAATTATAACATCACTCACAAAAGAAGATATGTATGTAGAGCGATTGGCAGAACGCCTAGGATTATCTCCCCCTACCGTATCTTTTCACCTTAAAAAGCTAGAATTAGCTGGAATTGTGACAGCACGTAAAGAACAATACTACACTATGTATTCTTTATGTCGCAATGCCTTAACATTTAATGTGCTTGAAATAATTTTGAAAAATATTTCCGACAATGCCGAAGACGAACGCGACGCAGCGTACAGACAGAGTGTTTTGTCAAACTTTATGGAGTACGGAAAATTAAAAAGTATTCCAACCCAACGCAAAAAAAGAAATATCGTTTTGGAGGAGATTTCAAAATCGTTCGAGCTAAATAAAAAATATACAGAACGTGAAGTAAACATCATCATCGCAGACTTTCACGACGATTTTTGCACAATTAGACGTGAAATGATTGGGTTAAAGCTTTTAATCCGAAAAGATGGAATTTATGAAAAAAAATAATATTACAAATTACTTCATAACTATAGTTACAACGGCCTTAGCTAGGTTAAGGTCGTTGTAGCATAGGGTTATAAATATTACATAGGCGTTTCTGTTACTGGTCGCCCAGTTGGTGTAATCGTATATATTTCATTAGTAGCCTCTATATCAAGCGGCCACCAATCCCATGTATAATAAGGTGTCGCCCATGTTACCAATTGGCTAATTGTTGTAACCAGCTCATTTTCAGCTGTAAAAATTCTTAAATGCACATAAAATTCCGTAAAGTCGTCAGGCGTCCAATTCGGTGGTAGTACACTTTGGCGTCCAGTGTCAAATGTTAAAGAAAAGCCAAACTCACCATCAGACAGCGAATTTACAAAAAATGTTGTATTTGAACCCTGCATAGCATTAATGTTTGGATTGGGGTCAGAATTGCTCCAAATATCCATGGTTGCACTCTGAAGATTGCTTACTTCAAACTCTATTCTAAACGAACCGTCTATTACAATTGGTGCTGGCTCTAAGAGTTCTTCAATTCTACTTGTTGCTCCAACCTCAACAAAAACAGTAGTTCTCATTGTTGCAAAACCATTAGCTGCTATTTCTAAGCTGTACGCTCCTGCTGGTATGTTTTGTATGAAAAAATAGCCATATTCATCTGAAAATTCTTCTGCGAAAAACTCCACTGTTGTTTCAGGAAAATACATGTTCGA
>WQZK01000267.1 GCA_009780765.1 Defluviitaleaceae bacterium | reverse complement strand
CATCTATTCGTCCTTGCTTTATCGCTTCTAGGACTTTTTCCTTGGATTCTTGGCTTATTTGTATCATGGCTATAGTTTACTCTTTTTTCTTTTTTATTTCCACTTTCCGAATTGAAGTTTTACAGAAATGCTGTTGCAAACTTCGTTATGGCGTGATATAATTGAAATGTATATTGTTGTAGAATTTCATACGGAGGCTCATATGGAATTAGAATGGATTACGCCGTTACAAGCATCAGAAAAATGGGGAATTACAGAGCGACAAGTGCAGTCTATGTGTTCAAATGGTAAAATTCGTGGCGTGGTACGGCTCTCGAAAGTTTGGCTAATTCCCAAAGATGCGCAGCGACCTATTGATGGCAGGACGAAGGTTGCTAAAGAGTTGAAAATGATGAGGGGTTAAACCTAAGAGCTAAGGGGTGAAGCGTATGCTTAATACAGACCTACCAATTGAAAAAATCGAGGATGATAAACTCAGTCGTGGTGGTTTCGCAAAAGAATTAGCTACCGCTATAATCAATCGCAACACA
The DNA here is from genome assembly GCA_009780765.1 of Defluviitaleaceae bacterium. GTDB lineage: Bacteria > Bacillota > Clostridia > Lachnospirales > UBA5962 > WQZK01. The sequence goes on along the minus strand of WQZK01000267.1, from coordinate 2,257 downwards.
CCTAACGGATTTGTCGTTGGTATGTATGGTGAGTGGGGTAGCGGAAAAACCTCGGTAGTTAATATGGTCATTGAGCAATTAGAACAAATGAATACTGCCGAAAGCCAAAAACCCATTATCATGCGATTTAACCCGTGGCTTTGTGCTGACCAAAAACAATTGGTATCTCAGTTTTTTAAGCAGCTCTCAACAACAATTAAAGATAGCGAAGTGGAGCATTTGGAGCGCCATAGGCTTGATAATATTTGTGGTTCCATGAATGATTATGCCGAGCTGTTCGAATTAGGTGCAATGTTGCCGAAAGTAGGCGGATTTATAAAAGTTCTTGGAAAACTAAGAGCAAAGAAAGCAAGTGAATATAACAACAATATACAAATGATAAAAGACAAAATCGCTAAAAATCTTAGAGAATGTCAACTCAGATTGCTTGTGACGATTGATGATATTGATAGGCTCTCGAATGCGGAAATTATGTCTGTTTTTCAAGTGGTCAAATCGCTTGCTGACTTTCCATACACAACATATTTATTGGCTTTTGACCGAGATATTGTAGTAAGGGCATTAGGTGATGTTCAAAAATATGATGGTGCGAAGTATTTAGAAAAAATTGTGCAAACACCATTTGAATTGCCAGCAGCTAATTCCGATGATATTTACAATATCTTCTTTGCTAAAATGAATGAAATTTTAGGTGATATTTCTGATGATAAATGGGATAAGCATTATTGGAGTGACTTATTTTATTATGGACTCAAATACTATCTTACTACCATACGCAATGTAGAGAGATACATCAATACATTCTCACTAAAGTATGCTATGGTTAGAGATGAGGTTTGCCCTATAGACCTTATTGGGCTTACATTTTTACAAGTTTTTGAGCTAAATGTTTTTGCGACTTTGCCTATGCACAAAGATGTGCTATGTGGCACTGGATATGGTGGCACAAGAGATTATGAAAAAGAAAAAACAGAAGCCGCTTGGAGTTCTATTATTTCCTGTGCGTCTGAAAGCAAAAAAGATTATGTAAAGAAAATAATTTTAGCGATATTCCCTAAATTAAATCGTATTTTAAGCAATGGTTTTTCTTCTCAACAAAGAAGTGTTTCGTGGCAACAGATGAGGCTCACCAACAGCATAGCACATTCCGATAGTTTTAACAGGTACTTCACGTTAAATCTCGAAAGTGAAGCAATACCAACCAGCCACCTTAATTGGATAGTTTCAGATGCAAGCGAAATTGATTTAACTGAAGCGATAAGGAAAATAAACACAGAAAAGAAATCGACAAAATTACTTGACTACATTCACGTTGCTTTTGACTCTAACGGCATAGATTTAATTAAATCTGATAGGGCAAAGGTGGTTTTTGAGTGCCTTTGCAAAATACTGCATGAGTTAGATGATAATGAAGATATGACCTTTTTTGCCATTTCGTTTGATTTGAGATTCGTAAGGTGTATTGAGGCGTTATTATCAAAATTAAGTGAGGATAACAAATGTGAAGTTTTGGGGGATATATTTAATAATCAAGATGTTGCACTACCAACATTAGCCATCATTCTTCGGAAATTGGGTGAAGCACATAACCGGTATTTCGATAGTGTTAGGGATGTTGCCTCACAACTTTTATCCATTGAGAGCATTACCACACTTGAAAAAATATTTTTTGAACGCACGGTCAAGGAAATGGGTGGTGGTGCTGTAATTGAAGGATATGACTGGTCTATTATGTTTTTGATTGAAAAAATTGAGGAAGAAAAATCAAAGACAGAGATAATAAAAATGATAACTACAGAACACGGACTTATAAACCTTATAAATTCCTCTGTAGGCACAGGAAAAGTTAGTAGCAGAGAAACATTGCGTTATTTTAAGGTTTCTATTGAAAGTCTGGAAAAACACATCACATCAAATGTGGCATATGAGAGAATAAAAAAAATTTCCGCATCGAAAAACTTTATGGGTTTGGATTTGAAATCAAAGCAAAATATTGTTGCTTTTCTTGCGCACATGGAAAAAAATGAGCCAGCAGACGGTTATTACGAAGATAGAGATATGATTATGGCTAATGTGGTTGACGAAAAAATCAAGGAAATCGAAAAGACACTACATGAACAAACATCACGATAAAATGGGGCTGTTGCAAAACTGTGAAAACGGTTAGCAACAGTCCTTTTTTTAAAGAAACCTGGTAATGAGATAGAAAAAATGCCCCGAATGAGTGCAAAAATCGGAAGGATGAATTGTTTTTTGT
>WQZK01000266.1 GCA_009780765.1 Defluviitaleaceae bacterium | reverse complement strand
GCCCAGTCCCTCAAACTAAACCAAAATAAAGCCCAGTCCCTCAAACTAAACCAAAATAAAGCCCAGTCCCTCAAACTAAACCAAAATAAAGCCCAGTCCCTCAAACTAAACCAAAATAAAGCCTAGTCCCTCAAACTAAACCAAAATAAAGCCCAGTCCCTCAAACTAAACCAAAATAAAGCCCAGTCCCTCAAACTAAACCAAAATAAAGCCCAGTCCCTCAAACTAAACCAAAATAAAACCCAACTCTTCAAATGAAACTAAAATAAAGTCCAGCCCCTCAACATAACCTAGAATGAACTCCAGTCCCTCAACTTAACTTAAAATTAATCCTAGCTTATCGAAATAAACTGAACAAAGATCCATATAAAAATTTACAAACTATAAACTCTTCTCGCACAAGAGTGAAGTAAAGCATAATCACCCGAAGTAGATTAAACCAAAGCACGGAAAAGTAAATTATAAACCCTTTCGCATGAGGGTAAAATTAAGCATAATCGATCAAATTAAGTTGATTAAAAGCATAGGTAAACTATATAAACTATAATATCCTTCGCACAAGGGTAAAAATGAAATAAAAAAAGCCCTTCGCACAAGGGTAAAAATGAAATAAAAAAGTCCTTTTCGCACAAGGATTTTAGATAAAATAACAGCCTTTTGAGATTATTTTTTCTCAAAAGGCTGTTATTTATGTGTTAGATTTCTTTTCTTTATAGAAAGTTCTTATAACAGCCAAAAGAAATATCGCAACAAAACCTCCCGCGGCTCCATTATTATAAAGATTTAAACCTCCGTGTATGTTAACAATAACTGAAGCCATACTGATGTGTAAAATACCTGAAATTATACCCCATATAGGGCCAAATTTAGCGGCAATCGGTGCTAAAGTGCTGCTATAGAGGGCTATAGCTAAAACCGTACTAGTTATTTCCCAACCAAAAAGCCTCGCAGCCAGTATACAACCAACCATAACAGGCCATATATTGAACATATTTTTACCAATTCCAACAAAGCCTATAATAGTTAAAACACCGCCAACATTTGGGCCATTTAATTCTCCTAAAAAGAAAGTAAACAATGTTACAAAAATACCCGTAACTCCCATGTTTACGTATGTTAAACTTTCGTTTGTTGTAAGCTTATCACCCATTGTTTTGCTATCTAAAAAGCATTCTTTTAGGCTTATTTTGCCGTTTTTAGCGAAACCTATAACCAATAAACAAATGCTTATGAATAAACACATAACTAACATTTGCGTATTGCTTCCATAATGCCAATAGGCAACAGGGGCTATGTAAAAGTTAAAGTTACGTAAAATTATAGCTAAAAACATACTTAAAATTCCAGCAGCAAAGCCAACATTGTATAAATGGAAACCTTCGTGGCTTTTTGCTGTTTGTGCTGCTAGCGGAATTAAAAAGAATCCTATTGAAATACCAGCGATAATTGCTAAAATAAAAGAAACAGCAAAGCTCATATTTTCATGAATGAAAAACATATGTGTAACTATCGGTGATAAACACGTTGCGAAAAATGAGATAGCAACATATTTTGAAAAAGGCTCTTTTTTATATTTTGCATAGATGAAAGAACCTAATATAATTGGGGTGATATTTAAAATATTTTTGCCAAAAAAAGCGAAAGCTATTATTATCCATAGTGCCGCTACATGAATTCCACCCGGTTTCACTTTAGAAAGCTTCATTATTGTTGTACAGTAAATTGCAACTATGACGGCATTCATAATCCCAGCACCAGGTCCCCCTCGGTACATATAGTCTACCATTAAGCTATCTGGATAAAGAAGAATTCTCCATAACCCATTTATGATATTTTGTGGACTATCTACCCAGAGAGCAAAAGGAATAAAAGTCAAAGTAAGTGCTAATATTACATATAACGGATCTTTAGTATACTTTTTTACCGCTTCCATATTAAACCTCTACTGCTAGGGCAGGATGCCTAGTCCATTCATACATAGAGCCGTCATAAACCCAGACATTAACATAGCCAGCTTCACGAAGTGCCATACCAGCAAGGCTTGAACTCATTCCTAATTGACAATATAAAATTATTGTATCTTCCACAGTTAAGCCTGCTCCTTCTGCTATTTCTCTTATTTCTATAGCAGGTCTTAAGTACGTACCATCTAGTAAACGTTCGTAATTCATATGAATAGCACCTGGTATTCTACCCGATTTAGGGTTTCCTGAGCTAATTTTTCCTGAGTACTCCTCATCGCTTCTAGTATCTACAAACTTCAAAAGCTCAAAATTTTGTATAAGTTCCAATAAAAAGCACATATACCCTGGCGTTGCCACTGGCTCATAATAAGTGTGCGGCATTACTGGAATATCTTTTGTTACACTTAAATTTCTAATTTCGTAAAAACCACCTTCTAATATAGCGATATTTTGGTGACCATAGTATTTTGCTGTATACCAAAAGCGTGCAGCATTTGCGCCATTTCCATTATCGTATACTATTACTGTTGTCATGTTGTTTATACCCATTCGACTCATTATTGCGGCCCACTCAAACATATTGATTAAATTTCCATTTTGATCCATAAGACCAGGGTCTAAAGGCACATTTACAGCACCGCTTATATGACCCTCTGAGTATTCAAGCTCTGTTCTTGCATCTACTATTATGCAATTTTGTAAGTTTAGTGTTAGTTCTTGCTCTGAAATGTAGTTTATCATTTAAAAATTCTCCTTAATATTACTCATATTAAATTATATCAAATATTCAAAAAAAAATCAACCAATTATAAAAAATAATTGATTGATTTTTG
>WQZK01000265.1 GCA_009780765.1 Defluviitaleaceae bacterium | reverse complement strand
AGAGAAAATTTAGCGATAAACAACCTGTTTCTGCACCAATAAACACACCACACAATGCAACATCTTTTCGCAACGTGTGAAGCAGATTGTCTTTCGAGACAAGCGTTTCAAGCATGTGCGAAGGGTGAGATTTTTACGTTCGATTAAGCGCTGAACACTGGATTTGCTGATTTCAAGCAATCTTGCAATGTTGCTGATGCCGCAGCCTTCGTTGTTTAGTTTTACAGTCCAATCGTATTTTTCTTGGGGGATGCGGGGTTTGATGTAAGTGGCTTGTTGATATTTTTTGCAAAATTTACAACGATAACGCTGTATATTTTTTCTAACACCCGATTTCACACAATAGTTTTCACAATAATGACACTTCATAAGTATTTATATTTTTGATGATTACAATAAGAATCTGCCAAATGGTACACGACGGTTTCAACTTTTCTTGTTTTACGCCGTTTCCCGAATGCTAAGATACAAAAAAGAGCGGAATAATCCGCTCTCGTTGTAAAAATATTTTTTGTAAGATGCTGAATGATAGAGAATAGTTTTGTTGACGTTTGAAAATCTGCCAAATGGAACATTGCCGTTTTTAGTTTTTACCAAGATGGAAGATACCCCGGCTTATAAGCCCCTCCTATTCCAATAGCTAAAGCTATAGAAAGAGCTACGTAAAGAATTACCCAAAAGGTTCCTTTATCCCGTTGCTTATCCGTTTCTTTTGAGAACCTGTCTATTATTCTTTTAGCTCTCTTACCTCTAAAATATACATATACAAGAATCATAAATATAATATTTGCATATAGAGCTTGATTAGTACCAGGTTGATATATGACACGCCAAATATCCAATTTTGCAAGAAGACCACTTAAAGTCATGGCATTAATATGTATTAAGAGCGCCCAAGTAATTGACGAATAAAAAATCGCAGCCCATTCAACTTCGAAAGACCTTAAAGCTGCTCGGTATAGTTTATACCATAAATAGTGAAATATCATAGTTTTTTATTGCCAAATATTTGGTAGATAACCAGGTTTATAAAATGATCCAACAACCCCTACAAAAAGTGTAATAATCACGTAAATAACCAGATTTTCATTTCCTTTTCTTTTCTGCTTGTCAGATTCTTGAGAATACTTGCCAATTATCGTTTTAGATTTAAATCTAAAATACACATATGACAAAGCCAAAAATATAAAATTTATATATAAGGTCAGTTTACTATTCGGATATATAGCAGGCAAAATATCTAACTTTGCCAAAAGGCCACTTAAAAACATTATATTGAATTGTATTAAGGCTCCAAAAGTAATTGAAGAATACCAAATAGCCGCCCATTCAACTTCAAAAGATCTTAAAGCTGCTCGATATAGTTTATACCATAAATAATGAAATACCATAATATTGTTGTTTTATTGATTTATCGTCCTCGTCCAAAACCCGGACGTTGTATTTGGTTGCCATAATGATTAACATAAGAATTGTAATGATGGTGAAAATTATTATCCATCCAATTATAGATTTGCGGTCCCCAATAAACATCGGTTATGGTAAGACCAAGAGATAATACGCTGCAAATCGGGAATATCATAGTTTTTTCGTTTTTTACCAAGTTGGTAGATACCCTGGCTTATAAGCCCCTCCTATTCCAATAGCTAAAGCTATAGAAAGAGCTACGTAAAGAATTACCCAAAAGGTGCCTTTATCCCGTTGCTCATCTGTTTCTTTTGAAAACCTGTCAATTATCGTCTTAGATCTAAACCTAAAATACACATATGATAAAGCCATTAATGTAGTATTTGCATGTAGAGCTTGATTAGTATCAGGTTGGTACATAAAAGGCAAAATATCTAATTTTGCAAGAAACATACTTAAAGTTGCTATGTTTAAATGTATTAAGGCTGCCCAAGTAATTGCAGAATAAAAAATAGCAGCCCACTCAACCTGGAAAGATCTTAACGCTGCTCGGTATAGTTTATACCATAAATAATGAAATATCATTTTTTTGATTTTTATTGGTTTATCTATAGAACAAAAATGAATTTTGTAGTTGTTTGTTAAGTGGTCACTATTTTGGAAAATATTGAGGATTGTTATTCATCCAATTATAGATCTGTTGTCCCCAATAAACGTCCACCACTGTAAGTCCAAGAGATAATATACTGCAAATCGGATGTTTAGCGTATGCTAATACGGCAGCAGCACTCTGAATTGTCGCTTTTGTGACACTCCCTGGTGTTGGGTTATTTGCTGCATTAATAATACTTGGAACAGCATAACGAACTCCTATTGTTCCTCCAACCATTCGAGCTACTAACTGAGTATGTTTAAGAAATTTTGCTCCGGCTAGTTCTGCAGCCGTATTTGCAGCAGGGCCTGCGATTCTCGGTGCTAATTCTGCTGCTGTTCCAACCATTGTTGTGAGGGTAGAAGTGCCTAACGAAAAATTCGCCTGATGTTTAAATGCTATAACCCCACATGCTGATATGTTCCCATTAGAGCTGAAAGCATACCATGACAATTCAGTCCAGTAGGTTACGTTAATATTCCCATCATTTGTATTAAAATTTGCGCCGGTTGCGCCATTCGCTAACAAATAATTCACCATCCCTGCAAGAGTAGGATCCCCAATTGCTCCACTATTGCCCCAATTTATACCTCCCCAAGTCGGCCGTCCAAGATAATCGACACCACCTGCCACATAAATAGGCCCCAAGCCAGGCCCAAGCCCGTATCCAGTCACAAACCCATTCCCAACCCCGGTAGTTCCCATCCCAAACCCTCCAAATCCGCCACCACCGCCTATTCT
>WQZK01000264.1 GCA_009780765.1 Defluviitaleaceae bacterium | reverse complement strand
TGAGCAAGACCACGCAAGGATGCTTGATGCTGTAAGAGATGGGTTTTACTTCTACATGAACGAAGATGGCTCGTTTTGGCAGGCGATAAATCCCGCATATGCAGATTTGGATATTGGGTTTGAAATAGCGCCATAAATGATTACACGGAAGTGTTAAATATTGTGATTAACTAGGTAGCAATCTAGCTTACAAACTTTGTATTATTTTTAAGCGTACTCGTTATCCAACTTCGGGCCAAGTTGGCCCGAAGTTGGATAACGTAGAAGTAACAAAAGAAACTGCCCTGCGGTAAATAAAAAACCGCAGTTGCGGCAGTCGATATATTGTGGCCGAATATAAGCTAACGGCTCAACGGCGGTTTTGATTTCAAACTCAAAGCCGCCGTTTTCTTTTGAAAAAATGAGATTAGGAGGGTGTGATTTTTGCACCCTGTTTTCGACAAGCGGCTTAATGTAATCAAGATAACTGTAGCAGAATACGAAAAGCTTTACGACGAAGTTATAATAAATTACGATGATGAAAAATAAAATTATGTAGCTCACATTTCTGAACGTCAATAGAGTTGTATCAAAATTAGATTCTAAGCAGTTCTCATAGTCATTGCGAGGGTCCTTATATCATGAAAATAAGTATATGTCGCACCCGAAGCAATCCAGTGCAAGACCCAAAAACATAGCATATCGATAGTGCAAAGTAAGACTTTCAAGTTCCCATACTCTGGATTGCTTCGGGCTCGATATTCTAGTCATTTAAGGTATTTATGCCCCCGCAATTACGACACACGAGTCCATTTCGTTACAATTCTAATGACGGTTGGAGATATTATGTAGGGGCGTACTGTGTACGCCCTATTAGCTTAATCTCTACCAAGCTTTCCACGTTCTTCTTTTAAATGCTTAATTTTTGCTTGCGTAGGTATATCGTATATCTCGTTTAACCCTTCGGTCGAACCCATTTCCGCAGTTTGCACCAAGCCTGTACATTCGGTGCTAGAAACAACATCGTTAAGCCCCATTATTATGCCCGGATCTGGGTAGCTTCTATGTTCAATCCCTTTGTATGGATGTGTTCCCATTTGAGTATATGGGTCGTGCTTTTTTTGTTTATCTTTTTTCATAAAAATCAGCCTCCAAGAATAGTTTTCCCAAAATTTTATTAGACATACTACAATAGTAAATGTTATAATATAAACAGAATTAATTAAATGGAGGAATTTTTATGAATTTTTCAGAATCAGAACTCAAAAAAAGGCTCACGGCGTTGCAATACGAAGTTACGCAAAATAAGGGCACAGAAATGCCTTATTCGGGCGAATATTTAGATAATTTTGAAGAAGGTATTTACGTAGACATAGTTAGCGGAGAACCTTTATTTTCATCGGAAGATAAGTTTGATGCAGGCTGCGGCTGGCCTGCGTTTTCAAAGCCTCTTGCCGAAGATTTAATTAACGAGCATGAAGATTTTGACTTAGATAGAAAAAGAACTGAGGTTAAAAGCAAAACGGCAGATTCTCACCTCGGGCATGTGTTTGACGATGGCCCTGAAGAACTTGGCGGGCTAAGATACTGCATAAACTCAGCAGCTCTTAAGTTTATTCCTAAAAAAGACCTTGAAAAAGAGGGTTATGGCGAGTATTTAAAATATTTTAAATAAAGCATAATAATAACAAAAAGACGTGGTCACAACTTTGACCACGCTTTTTTTAGGATAGGAATATTATGAATGTATAGGAAAAGTTACCGTTGTTGTTACTCCAACATCTTCATTATTTTTTATATCTATGTTTCCTCCAGTTTCTTCAACAATTTTTTTGCAAATAGACAGCCCTAGCCCACTACCAGAAGACTTTGTTGTAAAAAAATCTTCAAATAGTCTTTCTTCTACTTCTTTGGGCACTCCATTTCCAGTATCTGCAAATATTATCACAATTTGCTTATCACTTTCGCAAACATTTACACAAATATCTCCAACACCTTCTATCGCTTCTACCGAATTTTTTATCAAATTTTCAAACAGTATTGCCAAATCTTTTAAATTTGCGTATACTACTTTTGAAGCTTCGCCTTCTGCACTAAATGTAAAATTTATTCTGTTTCCAAAAGTTTCTTGATAATCCGACAAAACATCTTTAATAACATCATTAATATATACGGCTTCTTTCTGAGAACTCTCATGCTTCAAAAGTGTTATAAAATTCATCATTATGCTACTAACCTTATTAAGCTCTCTTTTCATAATTTCATAATTTTTTACATTACCTGAATAATTATCCCTAAGCTCCAGCAAATCAATATTTGCTTTAACAAGGGTTATAGGATTTTTAATTTCGTGAGCTAATGCAGCGGCGGTATCTAAAAAAGCCATATCTTTGTTTTTTGCAATCATCTACTTGCCTCCTTAATTACCCTCGCGGCAAAACAAGAACTTTTCCAAAATAAATTCTGTCTGGATTTTCTATATTGTTTAAACGCATTATTTCGCCCACCATATCCGTTGTGTTAAAAAATCTTTGACTGATTCCTAAAAGCGAATCGCCTCGCTGTACTATATACGTTTCTGGAATGTCGTTTAAAAATACTGTTTCTTCGTCGTCATCGCTTACGCCATCCGTTTGAAAGGTTGCTATAAGCTCTAGTAATTCAGAAAAATCGTTTTCAGCTTCATCGTCTTCATCTATAAGCGAGTTGCCGTCTACTTCTACAACAGTTGCAGTGTCTTCATCGTCACTTTGTACTGGAATTTCGGCGAAAACAGGCTCAGCTTCTGTAAGTTGGTTAAGTGTGTTGTTATGCGTTGCTTGCAAAGCTATCAAATTATTTTCAAGCTGAGTTATTCGCTCCTCGCTA
>WQZK01000263.1 GCA_009780765.1 Defluviitaleaceae bacterium | reverse complement strand
CTAAGAGATATAGTTTCGGGCATAAAAGACTTAGAGCATAAAACTATGGAAAGAATTATGGTCGCCCTTGATTTGCATTTAGAAGATTTTTTCGGATAAAATAGAAAAAAGCAACATCAGTTATTGAGGCGATTCTTTTACAAAAAACCGCCATCTACTGTGATAATTTGCCCAGTTAAATACTGGGCTTTTTCTGATGCCAAATACACGGCAAGGCTTGCTGCTTCCTCTGTTTTGCCAAAGCGTCCCATTGGAATTTCTTCTGCAAGTGCGTGCTTTTCTTCCTCAGATAAATTGTTATTCATTTCTGTATCAATAACACCCAGAGCAATGGCATTCACGCTTATGTTAGATGGTGCAAGCTCCTTAGCCAAAGCTTTTGTAAACGTGTTTATTGCACCTTTTGTTGTAGAATATAAAACCTCACACGATGCCCCAGAAATGCCCCATACAGAAGAAATATTTATAATTCGTCCTGATTTTCTTGAAATCATATCAGGAACAACCAAATGGCTCATATTCATACAAGAAATTAAGTTTGTGTTTATTATGTTTTGCCAGTCGGATTGAGTAGTATCTGAAAAAAGCCCAAAATGGCTAATTCCTGCGTTGTTTATCAAAACATCAACACTTCCAAACTTTTCACACGCAGATTTATATAATTTTGTGGCTTCTTCATAAACTGAAACATCTGCCATAACAGCCAAAACACTTTCACTATGATTCTTTAGCCTCTTTTCAAGGGTTTTAAGCTCTTCTTCGCTCTTCTTTGCATTGATTACTATATTGTACCCATCTTTTAAAAAAGCTTCTGCAATAGCCCCTCCGATGCCACGAGAAGAACCTGTTATTAAAACTGTTTTATTTAAATTCATTGACTTACCTCCTGAAAAGCACTATAATTGTTTGGGGTGAATATTTATGTTTTCAATTGCTTTAAATAGCATAATTATACTTGTTATTTGCATGATACTTGGGTTTATAGCCCGCAAAAGAAATTTAATTACAAAGGCGGGCGAACCTGTTTTATCATCTATTCTTTTAAGTGTAACGCTACCATCTACTATTATAATGTCTATGCAGCGAGATTTCAACCGCGAACTTTTTAATAGCAGCATGATTGTGCTGGTTGCATCGTTTTTAATACATTTTGCAGGGTTTTTCTTGGGGCTGTTGCTTTTCAAAGTTTTGCGTGGCAAAAGTTACGAAAAAGGCGTTTGGGTATTTTCTTTAGTTTTTTCTAACTTGGTTTATATGGGTTTGCCGTTAATCGAGTCGATTTATGGGTCGATGGGTGTTTTTTATGCCTCTATATGCACAATATCGTTTAATTTCTTGGCGTTTACTTTGGGTGTTAAAATTATGATTAAAGGCAGCAACTGTTCGGTAGAAGAGAAAGACACTATTAAAAAAATATTTTTTAATGTTCCTATCTGGGCTACGATTATTGGTTTTTTAATGTTTACGTTTAGCATAAGGTTGCCTGATGTTGTGGGTTCGGCACTTAGCTCTGTTGGAAGTATGACAACACCGCTTTCTATGATAATAATAGGCTCGATATTAGCTACAAATAACCTGAAAACCGTATTTTTGGGTGCTAAAATGTATATTATGATTTTTGTAAGGCTGGTTGCTTTTCCAATTTTAGCTTTTTTCGTACTTAGAATTTTTATAGCCGACGAAGTTATTGTTGGCGTTTTAACAATAGCAACGGCAATGCCTGCTGCGGTTTTAACTGCCATATTTGCAGCTAAGTATGAATGTAACCGCGACCTTGCATCTAAGTTTGTGTTTATATCCACGGTTTTAAGTGTTATTACGATACCGCTTATTGCGTTGCTTATATAAAGGAAGATTCCGAAGCCTGTTTCTCCTGATTATTAGGCTGAAAGACTGAAAAAACTAGATAAACGTATAAGCATTGTAGTAGAGCAATTTTGGGAGTGGTGTTATTCAGAAGAGTCAGGGCGTTTGTGGAATAAGTTAGGTTTTGCTATAAACGATGACAATAAATGCACTGAATTAGAGTATTGTGCTAAAAAACTCGAAGAAATTTTGAAACAGGATGTCCTTACTAGTTTAGGAATAGCAAAAATGCAACTGACATATCAGCTAAAACGCAATTGTCTGGGAAAATTTGTAGATGATTATAGTAAACCAATTTTGGGTTTAAAAATAAGTGCAAGTTGGTAGTTTGTTTGTTATTGTCATCACTTTGCTCCTCGCCATGATGTAATGAAGATATTGACAAAAGAGGGTTATATTTTTATAATATAAGTATAAAATAACTTTATGGGGTGAAAGATTATGTCGGAAAAGCAGCTTTTAATAAAAGAAATAGAGTCGTTGCCAAATAAGTTTGTTACAGAAGTATATAAATATATATCTTTTTTAAAGTATTCAGATAAAAAAATAGATGATATAACATTAATTAGTGAAAATGCACTTGCGAAAGAATGGTTGCTTCCAGAGGAGGACGAGGTATGGGCAGATTTGTAAAGGGAGATGTTGTGGTTTTGGCGTTTCCATTTTCTGATTTAAGTGATTCAAAGAGGCGTCCTGCTTTGGTACTTTCAAGTCTTAAAGGTAATGATGTTATTTTGTGCCAGATTACAAGTAAAAATGTTTGCGACGATATGGCTGTTAAGTTAGAGTTAAATGATATTGAAAATGGAACACTAAATAGTGTAAGTAATGTAAGACCAAATAAATTGTTTACGTTTGAATAAAAAAGAGTCCGTGAGGACTCTTTTTTATTTACTTAGCGGCGAAGCCGCAAACTCGTCGAAATCCTGATTTCGACGAAACATAGTAGCCGAAACTAAGCAGGGCTTTGCCCTGTGCAAGTTG
>WQZK01000262.1 GCA_009780765.1 Defluviitaleaceae bacterium | reverse complement strand
CCAGGTTCAGCAAGCCTTGCCCCATTTTTAAGAGCAACCTCTAAAACTGCATTAGTCGCTCTAGTTCCTCCATGGCAATTAATTTCAACAACATCTTCACAAGTGTAGGATTTTGGTGCTTTCATGACAGAAACCAAAACTTCATCAACCAGTTTTTCGCCATCAAAAATATTACCATAATAAATTCTATGGCTTTCAAAATTTTTATCCTTACGGTTGAATATTTTTTCCAAAATTTTAAGGCTTTCAGGCCCACTAATCCGAACTATTCCGATGGCTCCGCCAAGTGCTGTTGAGATTGATGTTATTGTGTCGAAAATCATTTATTTACCCCACGTTTATATATTTCAAAACACCCCGACGTGTTTCGTCAGGGTGTTTTGGAGATTGCGGGTCAAGCCCGCAATGACAATGCCCAAATTTTCACATATCAGGCGACAAAGTCGCCAAGTTCGTCGAAATCCTGATTTCGACGAAAAGCAGTAGCTGAACTCAAGCGGGATTCACTCCCGCACAGAGTGAAGCACTGCGTTATAGTGCTTGCAATTTATCTTTGTTGCTTTTCGGAGCAACAACAATACTTCTATACGGCTCTTTACCTTGGCTATATGTAGTAATGCTTCTATCTTCTTGCAAAATAGAGTGGATAACTCTGCGTTCGTACGGCGTCATAGGTTCTAAAGTTATCGAACGCCTTGTCATTTTAACTTTTTTAGCAACGCCTTTCGCAAGAGTTTCAAGTGCTTCCTTGCGTTTTGCTCTGTATCCGCCAGTGTCTATAATTACGTTAATATATTCGTCTTCGCCTTTATTTATTGTAAGCGAAACAAGGTATTGAAGTGCATCTAAAGTTTGCCCTCTTTTACCTATTAAAATTCCAAGGTCTTCCCCTTTTAGATCTATTTCCATTCTTTTATCTTCAAGCTTAACATCAATCTCTACCGCAAGACCCATCAAAAGAGTCATTTCCTTAATAAAATCTTTAGCCATTCTTATTGGGTTAAAGTTAAGCTTTACACGAACCTTTGCAGGCCTTCCACCAATTCCCAAGAAGCCTTTAGCACCTTCTTCCAAAACTTCGTAAGTAACATTTTCAATGCTTGTGCCAAGTTCTCGTAATGCATCTTGAATTGCTTCGTCAACCGTTTTTCCTGTTTTTTCTACATAGTTCATGAATATTCCTCCTTAGGTTCGTCTGGCTCTAAAGCCTTTATCTGGTTTATCTACCTTTAAATCTACCCGTAAAAACTTGTTAAATGCTAACTGCTGGAATATTTGATAAATGTTACCCACAACCCAGTAAAGACCAACACCACCCGGCATACCAAGTGTTATAAAGCCCATAAATAAAGGCATACCAAACATCATAATTTTTTGTTGCATAGCAGCTTGAGGATTACTATCTGCACGGCCTGCTCTTAAAGCTTTTTGGTGCTTGTTCATAAGGTAAGATGATAAAAATGTGAATATAACTGCCATCAAAGGTATTAAAATGCTAGGCCAAGAGAGGCTTGTACCTTCTACAAGGCTGATAGTTGCAAATCTTTCAACACCATCTTTTCTATCTAAAATATTTTGAATTTGGTAATGGTACGTAGCAGGAATTTCTTCTAAAAATCTTGCCCAGTCATCTGCTCTAAATCTGTTGATAAGACGGGCAACATCATTTACATTATTAGTATTAATTTCCATATTATTAGGAATCATGCTATATCCAACGTTATAAAGCGGCGTAAAATAGCCCGGAATTTGCATGATAGCAGTTGCAAGCTGATTATATATGCCACCAATAAAATCTACAAACTGATAAATTTGGTTCATTACATAAAACAGCCCGATGAAAATTGGCATTTGTATAAACATAGGAAGACAACCAGCAAGCATGTTTACACCATGTTTCTTTTGAAGCTCTGTAGTTTCTAGGTGTTTTGCACGCTTTGAGTCGTTGTCATTCTTGCCTTCATATTTTTTATTAATTTTTTCCATTTCAGGGCTTGCCATCAATTTTTGCATACGTGATGTTGATTTCTGACCTTTTATAGCAAGCGGTAAAAGTAGCGTTCTTGAAACAATTGTCATCAAAATTATGGCAAAACCTAAAGTATTTGCCTCTGTTGGCGAAATAAAGTTTACAAACATAAAAATAAAGTTAAGTATGTGTCCAAAAAACCATGTAAATGGCCTAATTATGAGCATTGGCTCTCGTGATATTGTGTTAAGTAGAATCAATTTTTTTCCTCCTATGACGTGGTGGCTCAGTCTGCGAGGAAATGAATTCCTCTTGCCTTCGCCTACCACTTTTCGCAAAAATCAGGATTTTTGCGAGCTTAATATTTGTGAAATTATTAATCATCTGTTTACTTATTTTGCTTTTTTCACTAAATTTTTTAGGCGGCTTTAGCCGCTTAACTCGCAAAAATCCTGATTTTTGCGAAAGGCAATAAACGAAACCAAGCGTGGCTTTGCCGCGTGCAGGTTGAGTCATTGCCTCGCAGACTGAGCCACCACGTTATCTGGCACTGGGTCAAACCCACCTTTACAAAATGGGTTGCATCTAAGTATTCTGTACACGCTTAGAAAAGCCCCTTTAAATACGCCATGTTTTGAAACTGCCTCAAAGGCATATTCAGAACAAGTTGGCGAAAAACGGCAAGCATCTGGTAACATTGGTGATATAAATTTTTTATAAAAAGTAATGATTTTTAAAATAGCCTTTTTAATCATTGCATTCTTTCACTTTCTCAACAAGCATGTTGTGTTTTTTTATCAAGTGTTTCAAAGAATTAGAAATTTCTTCATAACTTGCTCCGTTACAAGACATGCGGGCAATAAAAACTATATCATACCCTTTTAAAATTTTAT
>WQZK01000261.1 GCA_009780765.1 Defluviitaleaceae bacterium | reverse complement strand
TTGTAGAACCGCTTTGTGCAATTAAAAAATCTGAAAATCTGCCAACAGCAGGATTTGCAGTAATTCCCGATAAACCGTCAGAACCGCCGCATTTCATGCCAATTATAAGCTTAGATGCAGGCACCTGTTCTCTTTCAAATTTTGCAGAGTAGTCTGCAAGCTCTTCAAGTAACTTTCTACCTTCTGCAAATTCATCGTCAACTTCTTGGCAGATTAAGAACTTTACTCTATCTTCGTCATATGTACCAAGTGCTTCGATAAAATCTTCTTTCAAAAGATTTTCGCAACCAAGCCCAACAATTAAAACTCCGCCTGCATTTGGATGATGTGTGAGTGATGCAAGGAGCTTCTTGGTCATTTCAAGGTCATCACCCATTTGGCTACAGCCGTAAGGGTGGGGGAATGAATAAATTCCGTCGATACTACCATTAACAAGGTCTAAATTATCAACTGCCAATTTTTGCGAAAGTGAATTTACACAACCCACAAGCGGTAAAATCCAAATTTCGTTACGAACGCCAACTTGCCCATCTTTTCGCAAGAAGCCGTTAAATGTTAAATTTTCTACATTTGGAAGCTCGCAAAATGATGGTTCGTAAGTATAGTTACTATGTTCTGAAAGTTTTGTAGCCATATTATGAGTATGAACCCAGTCGTCTTTCTCAATGTCTGTGGTTGCCACCCCGATAGGGTTGCCGTATTTAATAATATCTTCGCCCTTTTTAATATTAAAAAGGGCAATTTTATGCCCTGTTTTTATATCTCCAACGGGCGATAGAGCAACAACAACATTATCACTTGGGTGTATTTTGATAATATTTTCCATATTTATCTCCAATCAACTTCAAAATCCATATTAAAATCTAATAAAAATGGGCTATCTTGTGCTAGTTTTAAATCTTCATAAATTCTGCGACGGCTTTGATACTCGGAAGCTTGGTCGCTTGGGTCTTCTTCATTCCACCAAAGGAAGCCTCGCATGTAGCTTTCCCAAAATTCATCCCAAGAATTAAAGTTTTCCTGTATAATTCTTGATACCATAAGCATACCATCAAGAGCTTCTTCATATTCGATAAGTCCTGCAATATAAAACCAGCCAAAAAGCGAGTTAGCACGTGATAAATCCCAGCCTAAAATGGCTCTGTCGCCAAAAATTTCATATGTTTCGTGCAGATTTATGAAAAATGCCTCAATCCAACCGTCAGCACCTTCAAGCTCTCTTAAAAGTTCTTCTCTTGTATACGTTTCTAATTCGTAAAGATAATATTCGTCAATAAACCTTTGGTTATGCCCGCCAGATAAAAGCCATTCTATGGTTTCATCAGCTTCTTCTCTGTTAGTAACTCCCCACCAATCTTCTAACATACTTAGTTGAAGTGCTCTGTTAATCAAATTTGACCTAGAGCCACCAAGCATATTTATATCATCGTTATTTACAGTTGTTAAAACGGCGTGGGTTGCGTAAAACCATCTAATTGTATCAGTAACTTCGTTTGATGAACGCCCACCACAACCAGATAATACAAGGATTGCCGAAAATAAAGCTACAATAATTTTTTTCATATTTATGCCCTGCCTAAATACTCTTCAGTACGAGTATCAATTTTGATAACGTCGCCAATATTAACGAATAATGGAACATGAACGATAGCACCAGTTTCAACCGTTGCAGGTTTTGTAACGCCTTGTGCAGTGTCACCTTTATGACCTGGTTCTGTATCAACAACTGCAAGTTCAACGTGCATAGCACCCTCAATCCCAAAAACATTGCCATTGTGTGAAAGAATTTTAACCATTTCGTTTTCTTTAACAAATTTTAAAGAATCACCAATATCACTACTATTAAGAGCAATTTGCTCGTAGCTTTCAACGTTCATAAAGTGGTATAAATCGCCATCATTGTAAAGGTATTGCATATCATCTCTATCGATATGAGCTTTTGGCATTTTTTCTGATGGCCTGAAAGTTTTTTCTAAAACATTGCCTGTAACAATATTTTTAATTTTTGTACGGACAAAAGCCGCACCTTTACCTGGTTTTACGTGTTGAAAATCAATTATTACAAATAAATTTCCGTCAATCTCTATTGTGATACCATTTCTAAATTCTCCTGCTGAAATCATTTATTCCATCTCCTTAAATTTAAAATATTTTTTAATTATAAATTTTTCAATTTTTCTTTTTAATTTAACAGTAAACTCATCCCTAGTTGCAATGGGCTTTACTAAAATTACATGAATTTTTTTGCGGTTAGCTCCCCAAACATCAGTAAAAATTTGGTCGCCAATTAAAACTGTGTTACTCGCATCTGTCTGAATAAAAGATAGTGCTTGGTTTATACCTTTAAGCCTTGGCTTTAAAGCACGTGAAACAGCGGGAAAACTAAGGTTTTTGTTAAACAAAGAAACCCGCTTGTTGCTATTATTTGAAACAAGGCAAATTTTAAAACCGATAGCTTTAAGCTTTTCAAATAATTCATTAATTTCTTTGGGTGGGGCTTCTATATCAAAGGGTACAAGTGTATTATCTATATCAAATATAAGCCCTCTTATATTGTTTTCCCACAATTTGTGATAATCAATTAAAAACACACTGTCAAGATATTCTGTTGGAAATAATTTTTTTAGCATATCATACCCTCAATAACTTCTTTGGCCTTTTCTAAGGCTTTATCTATGCCTTCGATATTTTTGCCACCAGCTTGTGCCATTGTTGGTTTTCCACCGCCACGGCCATCAACTAAAGGAGCAATTTCTTTAATAATATTTCCTGCATGAATACCTTTTTTAACAACATCATCAGTTGCCATTGAAACAATGCTAACTGCTCCATCGTATGCACCCATTAAAACAATAACGCCAGA
>WQZK01000260.1 GCA_009780765.1 Defluviitaleaceae bacterium | reverse complement strand
TTTCTGACGCTCGGCATAACGTGAATACATTCTAAACAAATCGCCCGCGAAAAGCGCTGCCTCGTCGCCGCCTGCTCCGCCTCTAATTTCAAAGATAACGTTTTTGTCGTCATTCGGGTCTTTCGGAATTAACAAAATTTTAAGCTGCTCCGAAATAACCTCAATTTTTTCTTGGTTCTCTTTAAGCTCTTCTTTCACCATTTGCTTAAAATCGTCGTCCAAATTTTCATTTAGCATTTCTTTCGCCTCAGCAATTGCTTCGTTTGTAGAGCGGTATTCCACAAATTTTTCAATAATCGGCGTTAGGTTGCTGTATTCTTTCATAAGGGTTCTAAATAAATTTTGGTCGGCAATGGTTTCGGGCGAATTAATTTTTTCTGATAGCTCGCCGTATTTTATTTCTAATTCTTGTAATTTATCAAACATTTATATCATCTCCTAAATCTTCAAGTTATCGTTTAAAGCATGGATTGCTTCAACCCTTACAGGGTTTCGCAATGACGCTCCTAGTCTATACTTTTTATTTTCTGTACAAGTCTAATGACGATGAACAGAATCGTCTAAATATTAATACACGGTCTAATTGCCCTAAATCTTTTCTACATTCTAAAAACTCATACCCCTCTTTTGTGAAAATATCTGTAACCGTTTCTTTTTGGTTATATCCTATTTCAAGCAGAACAAACCCATTTTCCACAAGAAAATTCTTGCCCTCGCTTGCCAGTATCTTGTAAAAATCAAGCCCATCTATTCCACCATCTAATGCTAAGGTTGGCTCATAATCCTTAACATTTGGAAGAAGCTTATTAATCTCCTCAGTTTCTATATACGGAGGATTACTTACAATCATGTCCATTTTAACACTTTTTTCAAGCCCTGCAAACATGCCGCTCTTTATAAAATTTATTCTATCCAAAACACCGTTTTGTTTTGCATTTTTTTTAGCAATTTCCAAGGCAGTATGGCTTATATCAACTGCCGCTATTTCTACATTTCTATTAAAATATGCCAAGCTCACAGCAATCGCACCCGAGCCTGTGCACATATCTAAAACCTTATCGCCATTACTTATATATTCCAAGCAAGCTTCCACCAAAACTTCGGTGTCTGTCCGTGGAATTAACACATTTTCATCAACATAAAAATCTAGCCCCATAAATTCTTGGCGGTTTAAAATATACGCCATAGGCTCGCTTTTAAGCCGTTTTTCAAGCATATTATTAAAGTTTAGCTCTTGCTCTTCGTTTAAAGTATAATCGTCTTTTGTGATAAGTTCAACCCTCGAAAATCCCGTTGTTTCCATCATAATAAGCTCTGCATCAATACTAAAAGTTTCAATTCCAGCATCACGCAATTTTTTCTTTGCATTTAAAAGCTTATTCTTCACTTTTTAAAACCTCTTGCATTGCTACAATTGCACACTCTATTTGCAAATCGTCAGGCTCTTTTGTTGTCATTTTTTGAAGAGCTATGCCCGGTTTGCTAAGTATTTCAACAATTTTAGATTGGCTTCTGCCAGCAAGCTTTAGCACCTCGTAAGAAAGCCCCGCAATAAGCGGCACAAATAAAACCCTAGTTGCAACCCTCATAAGTAGCGTATTTGTGCTTACAAATAAGAAAAATATCATAGAAATAAGCATAACAAAAAGCAAAAAGCTCGTTCCACAACGGCGATGTAACCTAGAGTATTTTTTTACATTTTCAACAACAAGCTCTTCTTCATGCTCGTAGCAGTTTATTGCTTTGTGCTCTGCCCCGTGGTACTGAAAAGTACGCTGCATATCCTTGCTTTTAGAAATAAGAAAAATGTATAACATAAATAAAAACAATCTTATAAAACCTTCTAAGATACCCAAAATCCACGTATTGTTATAAACAAACGGAATTCTATTAAACAAGCTACCAAGAAAAACAGGCAAAATCATAAAAAGTCCAACAGAAAGAGCCAACGACACAACCATAACAAAGCCCATAATTACTTTGTTAAGCTTATCGCCAAATTTTCTTTCGAGAAACTGCTCAAACCTGCCCGGTTCTCCCTCTTCAAGGCCCGACATTTCGACAGATTTTGCAATAATTTTAACACCCAAAACCAAAGAATCTATAAATGCAACCACCCCACGAATTATAGGAATTCCAAAAAACTTATATTTAGTAGATAATGGTTTTATTTCTTTATTATCAAGTTCAATTCCACCATCTTGATTTCTAACGGCTAAACTATACATATTTTTCCCACGCATCATAATGCCTTCAATAACTGCCTGCCCGCCAATGTTGCAGGGCTTGCTTCCCTGTGTATCTATATATTTTTTATCCATGATATCTCCTCGTAATATAGTAAAAAAGCCGAGGAAGCCCCCGACTGTTTATACTTGTCAAAAAATCTACTATCTATTGTATTTCTTTTTAAATCTTTCAACGCGACCGCCAGCCTCTAAAAGTAATTTTTGGCTGCCAGTGTAAAACGGGTGGCATTTAGAGCAAACCTCTACAGAGATTTTTTCTTGTGTAGATCCTGTTGTAAACTCGTTTCCACAGTTGCATCTAACTGCTGCCTTGTAATATGTTGGTTGAACTTCTTTTCTCATAATATTTCACATCTTTCTAAAATTATTTGGATACATGTTGGCATCCCTAAGATTTATCTGAAAGCCTCTTTTTACTTAACGAAATAGATTCCTAGTTGTGCTTTAGCACAACGTGGGGAATCGTGTTGAGTTTAGTAAATAGTAGATTTCAGATGAATCCTGCCTCAATAGTGCAACATTTATTATACCACACACATCAAAATTAATCAAGTATTTTTTAAGAAATCCAGTAAACAAATTCTTTTGATGCTGTAAAGCCCAATTTTTGCTGT
>WQZK01000259.1 GCA_009780765.1 Defluviitaleaceae bacterium | reverse complement strand
TATAAAAATGAAAGAAGAAGAAGGCATTGAAATTAAAAGCGACAAAGATATTATTCTAAAAGCAAAAAAGGATATTAATCTGAAGGCAAATAAAATCAAAATGCGTTCTGAAGATAGCATTTATTTTGTTAATGCTTCCGGTAGTATTATTTTAGATGGGAATACTCATTTTTACAACATGCTAATTGACAAGCGTGCAAATGCTGAGGGCGATTTAGCTCTCATGGATTCTAAAAAGGCGGCAATTTTCCGTTCGATTGCAGGATTTAAAACTTTAGGCACTAAGTCTTTGGCAAAAGGGCAAACTGAAGCCTGTGCAGATCCTGTTGATATTGCAACTGGTAACTATTATATCGACCAAGCAGATATGCTTGTTAGAGGTAATTTCCCTATGGCATTTAAACGTTTTTATAATGCCTTAGATGAATATGATGGTTTGATAGGCAAAAATTGGCATCACAATTTTGATGTTAAACTAACTCACTTAGATGAGAAGATAAATGTTGTTTGGGGCGATGGTAGAAGAGAGGACTTTGTTGTTTCAGGTAATGGGCTTTTTGTATCGGAATCTGATCCTTCGCAGGTTAATAAAATTGATGAAGAAACTGGCAACTATATTTTAAAATCACACACAGGTGATACTTACACGTTTAATAAAGATGGGCTACTAATAGAGTTAAAGCTAGACAAAGAAAACAATATAACCCTTACTTACGATAAAGATTCTCTTACAAGAAAGGACATATTGGTTAGAATAGAAAATAAAAGCGGATTTATTTCGCTAGAGTATGCTAATGGTTTGCTACGTAAAATTTCTGATGCTTTAGGTAGGTATGTTGAGTATAAGTATTCAGGCACTATGTTAACTGAAGTACGCAACATAAACGGTGGGCGGACTTATTATGAATATGATAGCAATGAGCAGATAGTAAAAGTAATAGATCCAAATGGTAATACCATGGTAGAAAATATTTATGACTTAAAAGGTCGAATTGTTGAACAAACCATGCCAACAGGTGGCAAGGTGTTTTTTGCATATGATGAAGCAGAAAACACAACGACATTTATTGAACGTAATGACATAGAAACTGTTTATAAAAAAGATGATCAAGGCCGAATTATAGAGAAACAAATGGTTGATGGCACTCTAAAAATGAGTTTTGATGAAAACGGTAATTTAAGCATTTTTAAAGATAAAAATGGGAATACATATCAATATAATTATGGCAAAGTATTTAAAATAATCAATCCTAATGGTGATATAACAGAAACTTCTTATGATGAAAATGGAAATATTATTTCCGAAAAACATCCAGATGGAAGTTTGCATTTGTATACCTATAATGAACTTGAGCAAATTGAAAAATATAAAGACCCATTAGGTTTTGAAACACTATTTGAGTATGATAAATCAGGTAATTTAACTACTGTTAGGTTGCCAGATGGTAGCTTAAAAACGTACACTTATGACGATAGGGGTAATATCTTATCTAGCACGGATGGAGAAGGCAATATTACACAATTATCCTATGACAGGGGTAATCGTATGACAGGCTATTTAAGGCCTGAAAAGAACAAAACAAGCTACACATACAACGAAATTGATAAAGTTACGCAAATTACTCACCCAAATGGTTGCTTAGTAAAATACAACTATGATTTTTGCGGACTTTTGAAAGAAGAAATCGACGAGGCAGGCGGCGTAATTTGTTATGACTATGCTGAAAACGGGAAAATAACTAAAAAAGTTGATGCTCTTGGTGGGGTTACAACATATGAGTATGATGTTGTTGACAATTTAATTTCTGTAACTAATCCTGATGGTAGCCAAAAATCTTATAAATATAATGAAGCGGGTTATAAGGCGGTAGAAGTTGACGAAGAGGGAAGCGAACGCCACTTTCTTTACGATTCTAATGGCAACATCATAAAAGAAACAGATGGAAATAGCAACACTACGCGTTATGAATATGACTCACTAAATCGCATTATAAAAGAAATAGATGCAAACTTTAATGAAACTACTTATGAGTATCGTTATGATAATAAAATTGTGAAAAGAATAGATGCTCTTGGAGGAATTACAGAAAATAAATACGACGCTATGGGGAGGCTTGTTTCTTCAAAAAACGCTATAGGAGCGGAAGTGAAATTTGAGTACAATGAAATGGGCTATTTAATCAAAGAAACTGATGCCTACGGAACAGAAATTGTATATAAAAATGATAAAAACGGCAAAGTAATAAAAAAAGAATACTCAGATGAAACATTTGAGGCATTCGTTTATGACGGTAACGGAAATCTTATTAAATATACAGATTGTGGTGGTGGCATCACAATATATGAATATGAAGCGATGGATAGAGTTTGTGCTATTATAAATCCTCTTGGCGGCAAAAAAGAAGTTACGTATAACCCTGTAGGAAAAGTGTCTTCTATAAAAGATGAGAACGGTAATATTACGATCTATTCTTACGATTTAAACCAAAACCTTGTAAAAGTAACAAATGCACAAGGACATAGCACTACATACAAATACGACGCTATGAATAGACTGAGTGAGGTACACCAAACCAATATCTTAGATGCTCAAGATGTAGAAAAAGAGCTTATTACAGCATATAAGTACAATAAGCGTGGGCAGATTTTGCAAGAAATAGATGCGAAGAACCAAGTAACATATTATGAATATGACAATAATGGAAACTTAGTAAAAAAAGAAGACAGAGATGGATATATAGCTCAATATAGCTATGATGCAATTAATAATTTAAAAGCAGTAAAGTATAGTGATGATAAGTGTGTAACATATAAACAGGATGCGTTAAGCCGAGTAGTTGGGGTGATTGACTGGCTAGGAGAAACCACCT
>WQZK01000258.1 GCA_009780765.1 Defluviitaleaceae bacterium | reverse complement strand
TTCTTCCGCCACCGAAACTACCACCTAAGCCGCCGCCAAATCCACCACCTGATGGTCTTGACGAGCTACTTCCAAATCCGCCGCCCGAAGGTCTTGAGGTTCCGCCACTAGAAGGAGGGCGAGAAGCCGAACTGCCGCCACTACCAAACCCACCAGTAGAACGACCGCCGCCAAAAACGCTACCACTAGAAGGCTTTTGACGAGGTGCTGCAGGAGGTGGAGCTTGAGGTCTTGGAGCACCGCCACCACCCATCATGCCACCACCACGGCGATTCATTCTTTGCATTTGCCTCATTTGTTGTCTTTGCATACGGCGGCTCATTGCCATACCGGTTGCCATGCCAGCACCAAAACCGCCCATTCTATGGCGAGGACCAAAGCCCCACCATCTTCTACGCATAGGCATACCCATACCCACGCCAGGGGTCATCATGCCGCCACGAGGTCTTGAGAATGCAGCAGCAATTATAACAAGAATAATAATAAGTACAATAATTACTATAAGCGTAGCCATGCCACTAAAGAATGTATCGGTAAAAGTTGCTTGGTTTGTGTTATTTGCAAGATTTGTGTTTTGACCACCTTGTACTACAGGAGCAGTATTTGCAACAGCTCCTCTTTCATCGCCAAAAACTGAGTAAATTATGTCGTAAAACTCTCTAAAAGTATCAGCAACAGCTCTGTCAAAATCGCCTGAGAAGAAAGGTTCTTCAAAAATTGGCTGTATTTG
The DNA here is from genome assembly GCA_009780765.1 of Defluviitaleaceae bacterium. GTDB lineage: Bacteria > Bacillota > Clostridia > Lachnospirales > UBA5962 > WQZK01. Next base: position 2,145 of record WQZK01000258.1, on the reverse strand, counting down.
GCTTACTCTAACGTGCCTCATAACACCATCACCCATAGCGATAAAGTACTGATTATCAGCAATAGCCAAAAGCATTAAAACGCCGTTATTATGTTCGAAAGAGCCAACACCAAGATTGTTAAAAAGATTTACGGTGTAGGTTTCTATATCATGGCCGCCAAGTGTTTCGACTGTAACAACAGCTATCTGACCGCCATTTTTCTCCCAAAGGATTTCATTTTGAGCAAGAATGTTTGCAATTGTCATATCTCTTAAAACACGGGCATCGTCTGTAACTAGCATTGTGTTAAACATAGTCAAATCGTCTATAGATGTGCCTTGTGTAGTAGAAGCTCCTGAAAAATTCTCATAAAATCTTGAAATATCAAGCCATAGAGCATGAGCCGTGTTTCTAACAGCTATATCAAAATTGCCATCAAGAAAATCATCAGCAAAATGATTATCAAAAATTACGCCAATTCGCCCGCCTGTTAAAAACTCTTCGGCTCCATGGCCAACAATTATTGCAGCGTCTTCTTCTTGCGTTGCAATTATAAATAAAACGCCGTTGTTAAGTGTGGCATCACCAACGCCCCAAGCGTTCATAAGCTCTAAGCCGTAGTCAAAAGCACCTAGACCGTTTGTAAACTCTGTTGTAACAACAACAAGCTGGGCACCGGTACTTGCAATATCGGCATTAATATCGAGAATATATTCTCTAGTTTCATGCGACAAAACATTTGCGAAATCATTGACAAAGAAGTCATTAGTATGACTTCTTGGATTTGCCGCTATATTAAATGTATTAATTGATAAAAACAAAGTAAAAACTGCAAATAGTGATAAAATTCTTTTGATTTTTTTATTCATTTAAGCACCTCTTGAAATTTAATTAAATGTTGGTAAAGGGTGAATTCTTCTAACCCTTTGTATTACCATGATTAGTGGTGTGTCTAAGCTGGTATTAATATCTAAGGCTTTTCTGTAATAATCGCTTTGCCTTATGATTCTTTGTGTCGATGAGATGTTTTCTGCGAAATAAATCAATCGTTCGCCATCTTCTGTGTTTGGAACTGGAGATTCAAAAGCTATGCTAAAGGCTATGTCCATCATATTTTCATAATTGCTGAACCGACGATTAAAATTCTGTTCATCACGTGTTCTCTCTATCGCATTTCTAAAATTGTTGGTTTCTCTATTAGAATACGCCGAGTTACGCTCCATTATTACAAGCATGTTAGAAGCTTGGCCGATAGCCGTGTTAATTTGCTCGTTTACAACATTTATATCTCGCTCAGCTACTTGTGAGTTATAACCTTCTTGCCTATCTCTTAGGCTATTTCCGCCAAAGAAAAATACGGCTACTAAAAACATGAAAATATAAAAACAGAGTGCATTTTTTTTGTTGTAATTAAAGTCCATCTTTTAAAAGCCCCTCTCTTTTAATCATTTCTTCCATAACGGCAACTTCTAGTTTAATATCCATTGCCCTGTCTTCATAAAGTCCATCAAGCTCATTTTTGAAGTTTGTAACAATTTTTTCAACCAATTTTTCAATATTTTCTTTGGCTAAGGCTGTTGTTTCGTTTTTATTTTTTGTAAGCTCTAGATAGTTATTTAAAAGCTTTATAGTGGTTGGAAGAAAATAATCCATAAACATGCCAATATTGCTTATTTTTGATACATCTGATTGAACAAAATTAAGTATTTTGTTACCATAATCAAAAAGCAAGTTTATTTGAGCCTTCATTTTCGCATCAGAAATTTTCTTATTATTTTTTTGCAAGTCTTCTAATAATTTGCGGCCTTTTAAAATAACTTCGTCGGCACTTTTGTCGCCCGTTGTAACAAATTTTTCTACATACTCAACTTTATCAGCAAAAAATCTTCTAGACAAAATATAAATAACTATGGAAGAAGCAAATGCAAGCCCTATATTTTCAATTCTATACATTGGAATAAACACAGCAAATACAAGCCACGTTAATGCAGATACATATATTGGCATAGCCGATTTAGTTCTTTTTTCTTTCTCTTTCATGGAAACTCCTCCTAATGCTCTAAGCGTTCTCTATAACCCTATATACGATTATATCATGAAAAAGTCTTGTTTTAAAGTTAATAATTTATTTCCATTAAAGTTAGCCCTTGTGGTGGGGCAGTTAT
>WQZK01000257.1 GCA_009780765.1 Defluviitaleaceae bacterium | reverse complement strand
TCATCAGTCCATAACTCTTTGGTGCCTTTTTCGTAAAGTGCAGGTTTATTCATCATAGTTTTTAATTGTGTAAACATATAAATTCCTCCAAATTTTTTATTTATGATTGTGATAATATAGACAAAATAAAAAGCCGTGGGAATCATCCCACAGCTTTTTAAATTTAAGCTAAGTTAAAGTGCAGAATGATAGGTATAAAACGTAATTTACACACAAAGCAAAGCCGATAAGCCGACCATATCTTTTAATGTTCAATTATGTTTTATCCATCTTTTCCGCACATATTTATATTGCTGAATTATCCAATATCAAATATGCCGAACAGCATACACCTCTTTAAATCTATATTATCACATAATTATGATACCATAAAAATTTACATCAGTCAAAAGATATTTTTGGAAATGATAAATTTGCGACAAAATTGAGACTTTTGAGGGTAGTTTTTGTGTTATAGTAGTATTGTGGAAAGGTGGGTTATATAAAAAACCTGATATATTAATATTTTTCTGATTTAGCCTTGACTATATCGCTACGAAATACTATAATCTAAGTATATCAATAGTTATAAAAATATTAATATACATCAGGAGGATTTAAAATGGAAAGAGTTCACAATTTTTCAGCAGGACCTTCGGTTTTGCCTGTGTCTGTTTTAGAAAAGGCACAAAAAGAGCTATTAAACTTTGAAGGTTCAGGCATGTCTGTTATGGAGATGAGCCACCGCTCTAAAGTTTACATGGACATTATTGCACAAACAGAGGCTACACTACGCGAGATTATGGCAATACCTAACAATTACAAAGTTATGTTTTTACAAGGCGGGGCTTCTATGCAGTTTAGTATGATTCCAATGAATTTATCTAAAAACGGCATCGCAGACTATGTAAACACAGGGCAATGGGCAACTAAAGCTATTGAGGAAGGCAGTAGATACACAAAAATTAACCTTGTGGCTTCTTCTGAGGATAAAAACTTTAATTATATCCCAGAATTTGACAAATCTAAATTTTCAAAAGACGCAGATTTCTTCCACATAAGCCAAAATAACACTATTTTTGGCACAAGGTTTACTGAACTTCCAGATACGGGCAATGTACCTTTAGTTTCTGACATGTCTTCAAACATTTTATCAGAAGTTTTTGATGTGTCTAAGTTTGGCATGATTTACGCTGGTGCTCAAAAGAATATGGGTCCTGCTGGCGTTGTTGTTGTTATCATGAGAGAAGATTTAATAACGGGCGAAACTCTTCCAAATACTCCTTTAATGCTTAATTATAAAACTCATGCTGATAACGATTCTATGTACAACACTCCTCCAACATTTGGTATTTATCTTGCTGGCCTTGTTTACAAATGGGTTAAAGAGCTTGGTGGCGTTGCTGCTATGCAAAAAATTAACGAAGAAAAAGCAGCCCTTTTATACGATTATTTAGATGAATCTAGCATGTTTAGTGCAACGGTTGGCAAAAAAGACCGTTCTCTTATGAACATCACTTATGTTACAGGCAACAAAGATTTAGATGATAAATTTGTTAAAGAAGCTGAAAAAGCAGGTATGGTTAACTTAAAAGGCTACCGCTCTGTTGGTGGTATGCGTGCGAGCACTTATAACGCATTGCCAATCGAAAGTGTTAAAGCCTTAGTTGAATTTATGAAAAAATTTGAAATGGAAAATAAATAAGGAGGCGTGAACATTATGTACAAAATTCTTACATTAAACAAGATTTCTTCTATCGGGACAGACTGTTTACCTAAAGACAAATATGAAATTTTAAACGAATGTGATTCGCCTGATGGTATTTTATTAAGAAGTTTTAACATGAACGATTATGATATGCCTAAAAGCTTACTAGCTATCGGGCGTGCAGGTGCTGGAACTAATAATATTCCAAGTGCAAAATGTGCTGAAGCGGGCATTGTTGTTTTTAATACTCCAGGTGCTAACGCAAACGCAGTTAAAGAGCTTTGTATTTGCGGGCTTTTCTTAGCTTCTAGAAAGATTGTGCAAGGTATTAACTGGGCTAATTCTTTGGATGGGCAAACTGGCGTTGCTGCAACTGTTGAAAAAGGTAAAGGCGAGTTTACTGGCCCTGAAATTATGGGTAAAACACTTGGTGTTGTTGGGCTTGGTGCAATTGGTATGCTTGTTGCAAATGCGGCTGCTGATCTTGGCATGAAAGTTGTTGGGTATGACCCTTATTTATCAGAAGAAAATGCTAAAAAATTATCTGCTGATGTATCGGTTACGGCTAATTTAGACGAAATTATAGCAAATTCTGACTATATTTCGTTACATGTGCCTTTGATGGATGCAACAAAATACATGTTTAATGATGAAATGTTTGCGAAAGTTAAGCCTGGCCTTAGACTATTAAACTTCTCAAGGGGTGAATTAGTTTGCAATGAAGCAGTTAAAAAAGCTATTGTGGCGGGGCAAGTTGCGGCATATGTTATCGACTTCCCAACGGAAGAAATTTTAAACGTTGATGGTATTATAAATATTCCTCACCTTGGTGCTTCTAGCCCTGAAAGTGAAGAAAATTGTGCTTATATGGCATCTGTTCAAGTTAGAGATTATATCGAAAACGGAAATATTGTAAACTCTGTAAACTTCCCTAATGTTTCTATGGAAGTTTCGGGTAAAAAGCGTGTTTGCGTGTTGACAAAAGGTGAAGGTTTATCGACTTTAGATGGTATTTCTGTTGCTAATTCTAAATCGGCTTCAAGAGGTGAGTTTGGATACTCTATTTTTGAAATTGACGGAGATGTAGATATAGCAAAAATTGAAGCACTTGAAAATGTTATCAAAGTAAGAGTTATATAAAAAGGGAGCTTGGTTCAAGATAAAAAATCAAATTTAGCCAAGTACTATTTTGCGAAGCAAAAAGTACAAGCGTAAAATTTG
>WQZK01000256.1 GCA_009780765.1 Defluviitaleaceae bacterium | reverse complement strand
TTCGTATATAACTGGTGTTCCTTTGTCAGAATATATACGTTGCAGGCGGCTAACGCTGGCTGCTTCAGAGATTCAAACAAGTGATATAAAAATTATTGATGTTGCTCTAAAGTATGGTTATGAGTCACCAGAAGCGTTTAGCAGAGCATTTAAAAAGTTTCATGGAACAACGCCATTATCAGCAAGAGAGGCAGGCGTTTTGTTAAAAGTATTTCCTAAGATGTCCTTTCATATCAAAATAAAAGGAGATAGCGAAATGAATTATCGTATTGAGCAAAAAGAGGCTTTTGAACTGTTTGGTATAGAGCTAAAAACAAGCGTTATAGATGGCAGATGTTTTAAAGAAATTCCTGAATTTTTTGGAAAATGTTTAGAAGATGGCAGGTACGATGCTTTGAAGAAAGCAGCGGGAAAAGCTGAGGACGATACAACAGATGGAGGCGTAACTTATGGACACAACCCAAATGGCGACATGAATTATATGATGGCTTGTTATAAGAAAACAGAAACTGTACCACAAGAATATAAAGTGCTAGGGATACCAAAACAAACATGGGCTATTTTTACAGTTGAAAATAGCGAGGATGATAAAAATTTACATGAAATGTGGCAAAGAATCTACTCGGAATGGTTTCCTTCTGTAAGTTATGAACACGCCGATTGCGAGTTTGACCTTGAAATGTATTTTAGAGATAAAGAAACAGGATACTTTGTGGAAATCTGGATTCCTATTGTAAAAAAGTAGTGTGCTATTACCATAAAGATATTGCCAGTGCTTATCTACGCGACTTTGTAGAGAATAAAAAGTTAGCAAGCATTATGCTTTCAACAATTTGTCATTCGCTGATGATGGTGAACATGTGTTATTTTAAGTAAATATACTAAAAAACAACGACCAGAAGCTATCTACGTCGTTGTTTTTTAAATTATGGCTGCTTAAATAAATGAATGCTTGCAAAAAAGTGCCAACAATAAAATTAAAGGTGCTAATTTTTTTATATTATTTATTTATCAAATATGTAACTTCAAGATAATTAAACTTATATCCAACCCATTTACTAATGCTAATGGAAGATTTATTTTCTGGGTGATGCACTACCATAGTTTTCTCAAATTCTGTGCTTTCAAATAGCTTTTTATACATAGCTGCATAAAGCCATTTACCTAAACTTTTTCCCCTATACTCACGGGTAACTCCTATCATAAATTGATAAGGGAATCGAGTATCACTGTTGTTTACAGATAAATTTGTTTTTGCAATCATCTCATTTTTTGAGTTAAAAGCCATATAGCAATGATGAGTGATATTTCTCTTAGCATTAGATTCGTTAATTTGTCTTTGCTTTTCAGGAGTTATAATATATCTAACATATCCGTCTTCTTTTTCATCTGGCATATCTTCAGCGGTTTTCACAAATAAATTACAATATTGTTCGATATGATCCTCTTTAATGACATCAGCATAGACCATATGAATATTTCTATTTTTTTCTTGATACTCACCTATAGATTTATTTAGCAAGTTAATATCAATATCTTCTTTCTTTAAAGTATAAATATTGCCTTTTAAGTGCACGTTGTACGAGTATTTAGTAATTAAATCAATTAATTCATTATTATAAGTAGTTATGGCGAATTCGCAATGTTGCATTAATTTTTTATCGATAAACTCAGACAGGCATGAAATTAGAGATTTGCCAATTATTAAATCACATAAATGTATAGTTAGTTTATAACGTGCTTTTCCATTCCAATCGGTAGATTTAACAAAACTTAAAATCCCACATATTAGCGAAGCATTTTCAATTATAAATAGCTCGTTATCGCTTCCTACAAAAGCCGATAAAAACAGATCTTTATATTCGCTAACATTTCTAAACCGCTTTAAAAAATTATATTTTTCAATAATCAAGTTATTAGCTAAATATAAGTCTTGTATGTTATTATCAGTTAAATTATTTGTATTAACCCTATTAATTATCATTTCAATATGACCACCTTTCCTATTCTTTTTAAATTGTATCACGTCTTATAAGGTTTGTAAATTTTTATTTAACTTATATGCACTTAAAGAAAGAAATAATTGGGACGGTATATAGAAGAACCAAATTGCTTGTCTTGCAAAAGAAAAGTCATTGTTGATGCTTAAAAAGCTTATTCGGTTAGTATTGATAAGTAAAACACAAATATCGCACAGTAAAAAAAGCGTCATTCCAAGTAATATAAGATAATTATTAGGAAAAGGATATCTTTTTTTTATAAAGCTACGTATGGTTAAGCCGTATGATAGAATAAATAGCTGTGCATAAATGCTTGCAAAAAATATTAAAAGATCTTTATCTGCTATAAAAAACAATATAAAAGCAGGGATAAGTACAAGTGGTAAAAATTTGACTACGCTTGCACGAGAATACCTCATGATATAAAAAACATGAACAAAACAAAAAAAGAACACGCCTATTGTAAACAAGTTCATTATAATCAGGAAAAAGTCCGAAACAACAGTGAAAAGCATACCTAGTATGAGCAAACTTTTGTCAAGCCTGTTTAACACTGATTGCCTGTTAGTTAAAGCAATTAGAAGGCAAATTAAGATTATTGTAAATTTTATATTTTCGTTCATTAAACTTTCCACCCAAGTAAATATTTTAATAAAGAGTATTATCATTTGACAAAAATATATACTATAATTTTTCGTTGCATTTCTTGGTGATTTGTGTTAAAATGATGAGTATTAGCCATAAAGGGGTGTTTGAATGATAACATTTGAGGAAATGCAAACAATGCTTGAAGAAATCTCACATGAAATTCCTCAGGACTTTTACAAAGAGCTTAATGGAAATATTGTTTTACTAGATGAAGTTAAGCATCATGCTGAAAGTGCTGCTCACGCACCGCTTTACATTATGGGCGA
>WQZK01000255.1 GCA_009780765.1 Defluviitaleaceae bacterium | reverse complement strand
ATCAACTGAGGAACTAATTGATGAGTTTAGTCTAGATGAGCTAGAGGATTTTATCGAGAAACTTTACCAGGCAAAAAACGGAAGATTGAAACATTCTACGTCGATTATAACCAAGAGATACATTGAGCATGCAGAAAAAGTTATACACAGATTTGAGTGTTTAAAATTTCTTCATCCTGAATATGAGAATAAGAAAAATGCAGAAGAACAAAAAATGGTAGATGCAATGGAGCTATCTAAGAAGTGGGACGCTGAAGGTCTGTGCTGGATTTGTGGCAATAAACTTGGCGGGCTACTTAAAAAAACATGCAAGGCGAACAAATTTCACACAAGCTATAACAAAGACTATAACAAAAGTAGAAATTTTGCAAGTGATTTTCATCACAGAGTTTTAGATCGGGATAAAACATGGCTTAGAAAAGCTGAAAGAGAGGAATTGCACAAGGCTTCGGTTGAAGAGCTAGCCTCAAGATTTAAAAGTTTGGCAGAACTTGAGTTTTATATCGAGCGAATCTCTTCGGCAGTTACGGGAGATTTAGCAACGGTTATAGATGAGACATATTTCATTAATAAGGGTAAAGAAGCTCTCGCCAAATTAAATGAAGTAAAGAAACAACATCCCGAATCTTCAAGGTGAAAGGGGCAAATATTATGGGTATAAGAGAAGAAATGCACGCACAAAAAGATTTTTTAAGAGATATAGTTGAAAAGCAAAAGCTGATTAACTGGTCGCATGAGGATATGGTTAAGCGTTTTCCAAAATTAGATGATTTCAACGCATATACCTCTAAAATTAGTTCGGCAATTAATGGGGAACTACGGCATTCGACCTCAGTTATAACGGAAAATTTGCGCAGCGAGGGGCAAAAAATTCTCGATAAATTTGATGTTGCTAGAAGGATACATCCTGAATGGTTAGCACGCGGAGCAGCAAATGACCGAAAAAAGGCAAAAGAACGAGAAGAGTTTGACCGCTTGGAGGCAGAGGGCAAGTGCGGAGTTTGCAAAAAGAAACTCAGAGGCTTTAAAAAGAAATGCTGGAAAAGCTATGGCTGGCATAACAAGTACCGCAACAGACAAAAAGGACTGTGCGAGATTTGCGGAGTCGCCCTTGAAGGAAGGGATTGGTGCCCAAAGAACAGCCGTCACAAACAGTATAAACCGAGATATTAACGAAGCTTACAAACAGTAAAATAGAAAAGGACAAAGAGCATGAGTGAAATGAAAAAACAAAAAGAATTTTTGGTGCAAGAGCAACATTCTGAGTGGCATAAAAAATCAAATTCGGAGATATTTAAACATTTTAAAGATTTAGACGAGCTGGATGAATTTACTATGAAATTTTGGCGTGCAATTGAGGGAGACTTAAAGCATTCGCACTCGAATTTAACAACCATTGTTATGGCTGAAGGCAGAAAAAATTTTGAAAGACTGAATGAAGCAAGAAGAGTGCACCCCGAAACTGCAAAAAGGCAACAGAGCCACGAACAAAAAATTGCAAATGCGGCAGAACTTGGCAGAGAATGGCGAGCAGAAGGATTATGCTTTGTTTGTGGTAACAAGCTTGGCGGGCTACTTAAAAAAACTTGCAAAGAGGATAAGATGCATAAACACTTTTTTCTTACATATCCCACAGCACTAATTCATGAACGAGACGAAACATGGCTTAAAAAAGCACAGCGTGAAAATTTACATAAAGCGTCACTCGATGAGCTTAAAGCTAGGTTTACGGATTTATCCGAGCTTGAATTTTATATCGAGCGACTTCATTTAGCAGTTACAGGTGATTTTAAGGACTATCCGAGGAAGCAGGTACTGGTTAAGGTTGGCAAAGATGCTCTTGAGAAGTTAAGAAGAGTAAAAAGTCAACATCCGGAATTTTCAAAAACTTAGGTGAAGCTTACAAACAGTAAAATATAATTTATATTTCAAGGGGGATTTAACATGGAACAGCGAATTAAAGACATTGTAAAAAAACACGAGGCATTTTGTATTGATTTTAGGCGAGAGTTGCATATGCACCCAGAAACTTCTTTTGAGGAGTTTCGCACTACAAAAAGAATATCAGAAGAACTAACTAAACACGGCATAGAGCATAAATTAATAGAACCAACTGGCATTATAGCGGAAATTAAAGGCGGAAAGCCAGGCAAAACTATGGCACTTCGTGCAGATATGGATGCGCTTTCTATGCAAGATTTGAAAGACGTTCCATACAAATCAAAAGAAGACGGCAAAATGCACAGTTGTGGGCATGATGCACACACTGCAATACTTCTTACATCAGCCATTGCTTTAAATGAAATAAAAGATGAAATAGCAGGTAATATAAAATTCTTCTTCCAGCCTGCTGAAGAGATTGTAAGCGGGGCCGAAGTGCTTATCAAAAATGGCTGTATGGATGGGGTTACTAATGTGTTTGGTATGCACGTAGCTTCGGGTCTTAAAACAAATACTGTAGGGCTAGTTTCAGGGCCTGTGTATGCTATGGCAGACATCATAAAAATCACCTTTAAAGGCGTTGGTGGGCACGCTGCCGCACCACATCTGACAAAAGACACTATTGTAATGGCATCGCAATTTATAAGCAATGTGCAAACCATTGTTTCGAGAGTGGTTCCGCCTTTAGAGCCAGCTGTTGTTACGTTTGGAAAATTTATTGCAGGCACTCGCCATAATATTGTAGCCCACGAAGCTGTGCTTGAAGGAACAGTAAGATTTTTTAAGCCTGAATTTAGAAAGATTATTGAAACAACCATGAGAAAATACGCCGAAAACATTGCCGAAATGTACGGAGGAAGCGTGGAAATAGAGTATAATCATGCAATTTCGGCAGTTGTAAATGAAGAGAAAAGTATCGAAATGCTTAGAGATGTTGTGACGAAGAACTTTGGTAAAGAGCATATTGTGAAGGGT
>WQZK01000254.1 GCA_009780765.1 Defluviitaleaceae bacterium | reverse complement strand
TATTAAAGCTTTTTTTAATTTCGCAAACAATAAGCTCACCACCTTTAATTGCAGTTAAATCACAGTTTTTAACCTCGCTATTAACGGTGTAGCCCTTACTTTCAAAAAACTGTTTTATTGGATGCGACATATCTGTTTCTTTAAAATCTTTTTGCATTATATTTCCTTCTTTTTTACAAAAATTTGAGACAAATTTGAGACTTTTAGGGGGTCCTTATGTAATATAATAGTTTCAAGGTAAAAGTTTTATATTGACTAACTAGCGGCGAAGCCGCAAAACTCGTTGAAGTCCTGACTTCAACGAATGTGGTAGGCGAAAACAAGAGGGATTTACTCCCTCGCAGTTTAAGCCACCACATTATGACCCCGTTGACTTATATTTCCTAAGCCCAAACCTAAAAAATACGTAGCATGGCACTAAAAACACCAGCCCTATAAGTGGCGTAAACATGAAAAGTTTATTTTCTTCCATGCCTAACAGATATAGCAATGGGTAGTATTGAAATAACGCCAGCGGTATTACAAATGTTAAAAAGCGCAATATATTTTGCCCGTATATCGCAAATGGATAACGCCCAAATTCTCGCCCACCGTCGGTAAATATGTTCATAAACTCTATTCCCTCGATAGTGAAAAATGAAACAGATGCATATACGATAAAAAGTGCAAAAAATATTAAACTTCCACAAACAATCATAAAGATTAGGGTTAAAACTCGGTCAAAGCTCCAAATCACGCCGCTTCTCGGAATTGCATACACAAATATAATTATAGCTTGCAAGAGTCGCCCGATTCTTGTAAAGTCCATCTTGCCTGCTAAAACTTGGAATACTGTGCTTCTTGGACGAACTAATGCTCGGTCAAACTCTCCATTTCCAAGCATCGAAGGAAATAAGTCAAACCCTCGCCCGAACATCTCGGCAGTTGAAAACGACACAAGAACTATTGCAAAGCATAATAAAACTTGCTCGAAGGTGAACCCTTCGACTTCATTGAACCTTGAAAACATAAAATATATACCCAAAAAAACTGTGAACGACACCAAAAATTGTCCCAAAGCAGTTAGAAAAAACGAAACTTTATATTGCATTTGGCTTTTTAGATGTATCGAAAAAAACTTCATGTATAGCTTCATTGTGAACTAACCTCCTTGTACGATTACTTTTCTAAGAGCCCGCTTTATACTGATTTTGCCTATAAAAACTAATGTAATAAGCCAGAAAAGCTGTAATGCAATGCCACGAATGGCATCACTACCCGAAACATTTCCGCTATAAATTCTAAGTGGCATGTTTTGCATAGATGCAAATGGCAAAAATTCAACAACACGCCTTATATTTTCTGGAAAGAACGGCAAAGGAATTATTGCACCTGCCAAAAAGTCGGAAAGTATTGCTGCAACCATTCTTGTACCCATCGCGGATAGCGTATAAAACATAGAAATATATACAAGCATAGCAAATGCAGCAACAACCGAAAGTGCAAGTGCGGTTGAAACTAAGAATAACCCAAACTGCGGCAAACTCGGAGGAAGTGAAAGCCCAATGGGGCTTGGCAAAATAAAACCTACCAATAAAATGGGAATACACCTAAGCGTTGCTCTCGCTAAGCGATTAGCTGTAATCGTAAAAAACCAGCGGTTATATAAATCGACTGGGCGAACCATTTCGTAGGCAACTCCACCATCGGTGATATTTTTAACAATATCGGCCTCCCAAAACCACATCATAAAAAGTGCTAAAAATGCTTGTTGTAGCCATATGTAAGATGAAACTTCTGAAAATTCCATTGGAAAATTACTAGGATTCGCTCTATAAAACGCTAGAAACGCCAAAATTTCCATACTTCCCCATGCAAACTGAGTTGCCGCACCACCAAGTGCCGCTGCACGATACTGAATAACATTTAAATACCTCATACGAAAAATTGCTGTATATTTTCTCATATCTGGTACTCCTTGTAAAGGCCCGCCACCATTTCTTCGGCACTAATGCCTGAAACGGAAATATCTAGCAATTCCGTGCTTTTAGCCATATGAGTTATAGCATTTGAAACCGATAAAATCTCTGGGTTTAGCATAATAACAAGCCTGCCTATTTTTTGGTCGATAATGGTCATACCTTCGCAAATTTCTGGCGAATTCCCGTTATATTCAACGATAAGAGTTTTATGCTTTGAAGAGTGATTTTTAAGCTCTGAAAGGCCACCATCTAACAAAATTTTGCCTTTACCTATTAACATAATTCGCTCAGTTAATGCTTCAATATCTTGCATATCATGAGTTGTTAAAATAACGGTTGTTTTGTGTTCTTGGTTAAGCTTTTTAATAAATTGCCTAACCGCAATTTTAGAAACTGCATCAAGCCCAATCGTAGGTTCATCTAAAAATAAAATTTTAGGGCTATGCAAAAGAGATGCCGCAATCTCGCACCGCATACGTTGCCCAAGGCTTAAATTTCTTGTTGGTGTTTTTAAAATTTCGGCTAAATCAAGCATTTCTGTAAGTTCATCTAAATTATTTTTATACAGTTTTTCTGAAACCTTGTAAATATCACGAATAAGCTCGAAACTATCAATAACAGGCACATCCCACCAAAGCTGGCTACGTTGCCCAAAAACAACACCAATTTCTCTAACATGGTTTGTTCTGTCTTTCCATGGAGTTTTGCCATCAATCTCGCAACCTCCGCTATCAGGTGTTAAAATTCCGCACATAATTTTTATTGTTGTGCTTTTGCCTGCACCGTTTGGACCGATATAGCCAACCATCTCGCCATCTTTAATCGTAAAGCTAACATTGCTTAATGCGTGAATCTCTTCGTATTCTCTTGAAAACAAAGCTTTAACGGCACTTCCGAAACCTGCTTTACGCTTTGCAACATGAAATGTTTTATTGATGTTTTGAAGTGTTATCATGG
>WQZK01000253.1 GCA_009780765.1 Defluviitaleaceae bacterium | reverse complement strand
TGTCTATATTATCACAATCATAAATAAAAAATTTGGAGGAATTTATATGTTTACACAATTAAAAACTATGATGAATAAACCTGCACTTTACGAAAAAGGCACCAAAGAGTTATGGACTGATGAACATATCTCAAAGGGTATGCTAGAAGCCCATCTAAACCCCAACTGGGATGCAGCTACACGAAACCACGAAACTGTGAGAGAAATTTCCAAATGGATTGGTTCGGTTGCTCCTTCAGAAAAATACCACGATTTATTAGATTTAGGTTGCGGCCCCGGAATATATACAGAAGAGTTTTACAAATTAGGGTATCAAGTTTCGGGAATAGATTTTTCAGAGCGTTCTATAAACTACGCCCTCTGTTCTGCACAGGAAAAGAACTTTCCCATAACGTACTACCACCAAAACTTTCTTACACTTGATTTAAAAGAACAGTTTGACCTCGTTACGCTAATTTACTATGACTTCTGCACTCTCTCTACAGAAGATAGGGCTACAACACTTAAAAATATTTACACAGCACTAAGGACGGGTGGCTTGTTGATAGTTGAAGTTCATACACCGCAACATTTTGCCGGTCAAAAGGAGTATAAAGATTGGGAATATGCAGAAAAAAGTTTTTTCTGTGCAGAACCACATTTATGCCTTAATTCATTTTATAGATATGATGAGCAAAATACTATACTGCATCAGCATATTATTGTTACTGAGCAAAATATAGAGAGCGTAAATATATGGCATCATACTTTTACAAAAGATGAGTTTTCGCACGATTTAGGTATAGCTGGATTTAAAATTAAAGACCTTTACGGTAGCATAATAGGAGCAGAATATCATGATAATGGAAAAGAAATGTGCTTTATAGCACAAAAGGAAGGTGACACTAATGACAGTATTTGAAGCAATAAAAGCAAGAAGGTCGGTTAGAAAATTCAAAGATACGCCCATCTCTGCTGAAATAATTAAGGAAATACTAGAAGCGGCAAGGCTTGCCCCTCAGGTGGAAATTCCCAAAATCATGTTTTTGGCGTAATTTGGATGTTGATAGAGCTTCAAAAATTCTAAATCTACCAAAGAATTTAGCTTGTTTGTTTCTTTTTCCAATTGGGTATTTAGAAATCTATCACGAGTGCTATTTTAAAAAGACTGTCGAATTTTCGACAGTCTTCTTTATGTATTCTTAAGCCTTTTTCGAATATCTCGAAATATTAAGTAAAATACCCATACAAAACGTTAGAATAGTAAGTGATGTTCCCCCATAGCTTATAAATGGAAGCGGAACACCTGTATTAGGTATCGTATTTGTAACAACCGCAACATTTATAACAACCTGGCTACCAATCATCAAAGCAATACCTGCTGCTATTAACGAGCCAAACAAGTCTGGTGCATTTATAGCAACCTTAATTGCCCTCCAAACTAAAACGGCAAACAAGAAAAGTACAAGCCCAGCGCCAACAAGCCCAAGCTCTTCGGCAATAATCGAGAAAATAATATCGTTATGTGCCTCGGGTATAAAGCCAAGCTTTTGGCGGCTTTGCCCAAGCCCAAGCCCAAACATTCCACCCGATGCTATTGCATAAAGTGATTGAATTGTTTGAAATCCTAACCCTTGCCTAAAGGCAAATGGATCTCGCCAAGCAGCCACTCTACCACCTCTAAAGCCATCATCTCCAGAAAGCAAAAACCACCCTGCTCCAATACCAATAGCACCCGCAACCCCAAATACCGCTGTGTATGGGCTTGCAATAAAAATCATACCAAAACCAATAACTCCAATTATTATAGCAGAGCTGGCGTTATTTGTTCCAAAAAATATTACTAAGCAACAGGCTGCTACAAGTAGCCCAAGTGTAATTGTTCCGCCCCATTTCTTAAGCATATTTTTATGCTTAGATACAAAACTTGCAACCATTAGTATTATAGCAAGCTTTGCAACCTCTGAAGGTTGAAATTGCCCTATAACAGGCACGGCTATCCATCTTCTTGCACCGCCAACCTCTTCTCCAAAAAAAGATACAAAAACAAGTAAAACCATAGATACTATGTAAAGTGGCAAGCTAAACCTTTTTAAACGGTCATATTTAAAGTATGCCATAAATATCATAGCAATGAACCCAAGAAGAGCAGCAGCAGCTTGGCGGCTTACAAAATGATACATATTATTAAACCTTATGGTTGCCATGTAATAACTGGAACTAAAAACCATTACTATGCCGATTAAAGTAAGCAAAATAACCGTAATAAAAATTGTATAATCAAAATTGCCTACTGAAATTGTATTTTCACTAGGTTTTTGACGAGTAGGTCTTATATGCTCTTTACGGTTACGTTCGCTCATAAAATTTGCTCCTTACTTTTTTAACTTGTAGATCAAAGATTTAAAAATCTCTCCCCGCTCTTCAAAACTCTTAAACATATCCCAACTTGCACATGCTGGAGATAAAAGCACGCAATCGCCTGAGTTTGCCTTTTCATAGGCTAAATTCACTGCCACCTCAAAGCTATCTACCAATGTATAATTTTTAAATCCTACATCATCACAAGTTCTTGCAATTTTTTCTTTAACTTCACCCAAAATAACAAATTCTTTAACTCTACCTCTAAATTTTTTAATCCAGTCGGTAAAATCAGCATTCTTATCATATCCGCCGCCTATCAAAACAATTGGACGTTTCATAGCTTCTATACTTTTCTCCGAAGCATCAGAATTTGTACCTTTAGAATCGTTGTAAAACTCTATATCGTTTATAGTTGTAACATACTCAATCCGATGTTCTACCCCACCAAAGTCTATTATTTCACGCCTGATATGAGCAAGCGGAATTTTCGCAAGATATGCCATTAAAACGGCTGCCATAACATTTTCATGATTATGCTTGCCAAGCACCTTAAGTTCGTCTATATGAGCAACATCAT
>WQZK01000252.1 GCA_009780765.1 Defluviitaleaceae bacterium | reverse complement strand
CGAGTTACTATATTCGTTCCTGATTCTGCAAACGCTCCGCCATTAGCATCAAAGGTAACTAGTCTACCATAAATTGCATGTATAGTTCTTGGGGTTCCAGTTAACTCTCCTAAAGTAGTTTCTGGTGTAATATCTACCCACGTATTTGCATTTGCATTAGGTGCAGCAGATGACCTTGTATACCAACCTGTAAAAGGAAACTGATGCCCAGTAATCGTTACAGTTGGCAAAGGCTCAGGGAAAGGAAGCCCCAATTCACCTATTGTCATATCATCTCTAAGGAAGTTTACATGTCGAATATCTACACTTTGTTGAACGCCCGAACCTCCAAAATTTGGCGGCATAGCATTTGGTTGTCCCGAACCGCTCATAAATCTTATTGTTCTATTAAGAAGCCCGGTACCTCCACCTCCAAAATTAACTCCCGGAACAAGGTATAAATTTGTTGTTGGTGCAGAGTTCCAAGCTAGAAGCCTGCCACCAGCGTGAACATGTACGCTACCTGTATCTATTGCTGCTGGAGTAAGCCAACCATTATAAAAAGGTGCTCCCGGAACAACTACCCAATTTCTTGGATCTAATCCAGTTAATGGAGTTTCTGTTGGCAAGTTATTTGGCCAAATAATCGGATATAATGGTGCTTGAGTTACAGCTGGCCCAGGCACAAAAAGATTAGGGCGCATTTGCGTTCCGCTAACGTGCTCTATTACAACAACTTCACCCGGTGCAAAAGAGTGCGAGTCGTACTCAACTGTTGTTGGTCTTTCTCCCGGCCCAAGAAGGTACATAGGAGGAGAAGAACTAATGTAGCTATAATCCACTATATAAGCATATCTATCACCTGGAAAGAATGTTAAAGTTATTGTGCTTCCGCCTCTAGCCATTCTGTTTAATACCATTGGCGTTAATATCACATCTTTGCTGAGTTCTACACGCCCTGCAAATGCATTTTCTTCTATTATATAGCTTCCATCTATAAAAATAAATTCCGTTTGATAGCCATCAAGTGAAATACGCAAAACAAGCCCATCGATATTTTCAATATCTTCACGAGCTACAATAAATATATATTCACCATTCTCATCCGTAATGGCATGTGCAATTGGGCTAAAGCCAACAACTTCGCCATTGTCTAGATGAAAAAAATCCTCAATAAGTTCTAAGAAAAAGCTTTCTGTCAAATCTACAGCATATCCAAGAGATACTGCTGCCTCAACAAGCGGAATATCTTGAAAAAAACCACTAAAGATAAACATATCATCTTCTTCTGCTATGCTTGGAATGGGTTGCCCCATAACAATCCCAGCGATACGTATATCTATTATTTCGCTGATTTCAATAAAATCAAAATTTTCTTCGTCATCATCATCTTCTTCAGATTCTAAATCTTCTTCATTATCGGTATACTCTTCATCGCTTTCATCTTCGTATGTATAGTCTTCTTCAGAATCTACTATATCCGTATTTTCTTCATAGCCGCCATAATCGTCGTCTGCAAATATTTCCATAGGAGCATATCCCATAAACATAACTATAGCTATTATAAGGCTCAAAAACCGCTTTGTTGTTTTTTTTCCTAAATAATTCATTACTATATCTCCTTTACACAATACTTTTTAATTGTTTTGCGTGCTTCATTAAGCCAGTTATCTCTTGTTTTGTTGAAAGCCTTCTCCACCTTCAACTAAATCCATAACTAGCTTTTAATTATTTATTTTTATTTTTAAAGCTACCTTTAAGGATGTAGATTAAAAACCTTCTCCATTTTTAACCAAAACACCCAGTTCACTTTATATTATACTTTGCACCAAATATGAGGTGTTCACTTAGAAAGCTCTCCCTTTCTAGCATACAAAAACCATACCTAGCTTTATTAACTATTTGATATTATATTTTAAGCCAGTCATCACAACCAGCATTTTATTCATATTATTTGTTCACTTAATACAACCGCTATATGCGATTGAAAACCTTCTCCATTTTCAATCTGCAAATAGGGTTGTAGGTATAACTCTCTAAATCTAGGCTCAAAACATAAGTTTTGATTAGACCTTACCTAAAAATTTATAGATATACATATCTATAATAACATATACTGCCCTGTTTTGTCAAACTTTATATTGAATTTTTACATGTCAAAAAAATCCATTCGCTTTGTTAATAAATATACATCAAGATTTATAAATAAAAAACACTATTACTTAGAAGTCTAACCCCTTTAATAATAGTGCTTTATCTAGTGCTCGAGGCCGGAATCGAACCGGCACGAGTGTAACCTCGCAGGATTTTAAGTCCTGTGCGTCTGCCAGTTCCGCCACTCGAGCATATTTCACTAGCAACATTATTGATTATAGCATATTGCAAAGTAGATGTCAATAGGTTTTTATGAATTAGCTCAAAAATTATTTTGTCGAAAAAGCCAAAATTATGCTTGACAATATATATATAATAGATGGTATGATTTCGCTACCATTCAAATAGCAGCATCAAATAATTACTTTAGGAGGAATTTTTATGCCATTTGTGATTGTCATTATTATAATCATTGAAATCGTATTAATTGTAAAGGGGGTTAGCAATAATTCAAGCGGAAATGCTGGCTTTGTTAGGCCATCTAGGGGAAGATTATTTCACTCAGATACATCATACAAAGGTATCCATTTATGTTGTTCGATGCTTCGATTTTGATCCTTGTGCAGGTAGAGCATGTACAGAACGTTCGTCATTTTTACCACTTGATATAGATTGTTTGAATCGTTCAAGCCTTTGCGATTATAAAAGTATGCTTGCTTGTTATACTTGTGAAAAATATTCAAAATAAATTCTGCTTCGTCATTAGAGTTGTACTGAAATTAGAAATAATTCGGATATTGTCATTGCGAGCCTCGAAGAGGCGTGGCAATCCATGCTTTTTGTATTTTATTGGCGTTTACCGTTGT
>WQZK01000251.1 GCA_009780765.1 Defluviitaleaceae bacterium | reverse complement strand
TTTATACCTCTTTTAGAGGTTTTACCTGAGTATAAAAACAAAGGCATTGGAACTCGATTGATGGAAGAAATATTAAAAAAACTAAGTAATATTCCAAACATTGATTTACTCTGTGATGCAGAACTTCAGCCATTTTACGAGCGTTTTAAAATGCATAAAGCTCATGGTATGCTAATCAGAAAATAGAATTAGAATTACAATAAATATTTAGGAGGTTAATATGTCTAAAATATACGACCTTATTATATTAGGTGCAGGCCCTGCTGGTCTTTCTGCTGGTCTTTATGCTGGAAGAAGCCGTCTTGACACTTTAATAATCGAAAAAGGGCAAGATGGCGGTCAAATTGCTATCACTCATGAGATTGAGAACTATCCGGGTGGCGTTCATGGTGATTCTGGCCCATCTTTAATCAAAAGAATGTCAGAACAAGTTGCACAATTTGGTGCAGAGCGTTTAACAGCAACAATCACAAACGTTGAGCTTGAAGGCAACACTAAAAAAATTACAACGGATAAAGGCGAATTTTTAGCAAAAACTATTATAGTTGCAACTGGTGCAAACCCTAGGCCTATCGGCTGTAAAGGTGAAGCTGAATTTGTTGGCAAGGGCGTTTCTTATTGTGCAACTTGCGATGCTAATTTCTTTGAAGATTTTGACGTATATGTAGTTGGCGGCGGCGATTCTGCTGTTGAAGAAGCTATGTATATCACAAAATTTGCAAGAAAAGTTACGATTATTCACCGCCGTGATGAATTAAGAGCTGCAAAAAGTATCCAAGAAAAAGCATTTAAAAACCCTAAAATGGCATTTATGTGGGATACTGTTGTAGAAGAAATTAAGGGCGATGATATTATCGGCTCTATGATTGTTAAAAACGTTAAAACAGGCGAACTTACTGAAATTACTGCTCCTGAAGACGAAATTTTCGGTGTTTTCGGTTTTGTTGGTTTCTTACCAAAAACTGATTTATTCGTTGGAAAGCTTGAAATGGAAGATGGATATATCTTAGGCTGTGAAGATATGCATACAAACGTTCCTGGTGTATTTGTTGCAGGCGACTGCCGCCAAAAATCTCTAAAGCAAGTTATAACTGCTGCTGCTGATGGTGCAATTGCTGCAACTCAAGCAGAAAAGTATATCGAGCATATGGAGGGCTAGTTTCATGAATGAGCATGATAGACCAAGAAATATTACCATTGGTAGATGTTGCAGAAGAATCGGAACAGGTGGCATAACGTTTGGTAGTGCTTTAGCTATGATTCTTTCATACACAGGTGGAAGCTCTATATTTTGGACGATTATTCATGGGCTTTTAAGCTGGATTTACGTGGTGTATTACATCATAGTAAACCGTTAGGAGCAAGCTATGTATAACCCTGAAAATAGAATAATTACAACAGAAAGACTAATTTTAAGACCTTTTGCCGTGTCTGATGCCGATGATTTGGTTAAACAATGTAATAATCACAATATTTTCAAAACCACCCTGAACATGCCCTACCCTTATTCGCTTGAAGATGCGTTATCATGGATTTCTTTAGCCAACGAGTGCTTTGACAATAACAGAAGATACGACTTTGTTGTATCTGATAAGATTACGGGCAAATTATTAGGCTCAATAGGCATATCTAATAATCAAACTCACAAAAATGGTGAACTTGGCTACTGGATAGGTGAAGAGTTTTGGAATAAAGGTTATGGCACAGAAGCTGCTAAGGCTATATTAGAGTTTGTCTTTTCAGAAATAGGTTTACACAAAGTTATGGGGCATCATTTTGCTAGTAATCCATCATCTGGCAAGATAATGGAGAAAATAGGCATGTCTTATGAGGGCACTCTTATCGACCAAGTTATAAAAGATGGTAAGTTTGAAACTCTTATACGTTATGGAATAATAAACTCTAGGGCGTGATTTAATGCTACAAAACGGCAACATAATTCTTAGGTATATAAAAGAATCTGACGCTAAAGATTATTCTAATTGGATATATGTTGAAAATGAGTGGATGGATTGGGATGCTCCTTGGGAAAAAGATGAGGATCTTGGCGAGCTATTAAAGCACTATGCAGATGTTAAAGAAGAACCCAAGATTTATAGCAGACTTCAAATTGATACTCTAGATGAGCAGCATATTGGTAGCGTTAATTCTTATTATATAAACGGTGATAAAAGTAAACTTGCCGTTGGCATAGGCATTTACTCTGTTTCTACAAGAAACAAGGGTTATGGTGCTTATGCTCTAAGCTTGTGGATGGCGTATGTGTTTAAAAACCGTGATATTGATATTATTTATACTCAAACTTGGTCAGGCAATCTTCCAATGGTTAGGTTAGCTGAAAAAGTTGGTTTCGTTGAAAGCAATAGATTAATAAACGATAGAGAAGTTAGAGGGCTTAAATATGATGCTCTTGAGTTTTCAATCACAAGAGAGGATTTTTTCACGAAATATCCTCATCTAAAATTATAAGGAGGAAAAAATATGTTTGATGTAGATAAGGATACATTTGAAGCCGAAGTTTTGCAAGCTTCTGGCAAAGTATTTGTAGATTTTTATGGTGATGGCTGTGAGCCATGCAAGGCTTTAGCACCTTTTGTTCATTCTATGAGCGATAAATACAGTGCTAACATGAAGTTTGTTATGTTAAACACTTCTAAGGCTCGTAGGCTTTCTATTGGCCAAAAAGTAATGGGCCTTCCTGTTATGGCTATTTATGAAAATGGTGCTAAGATCGAAGAGCTTGTTAAAGAAGAATGTACAGAAACAGCTATTGAAGAAATGATTAAGAAACACATTTAGGCGTTTGCCACATCGTCATTGCGGGCTTGACCCGCAATCTCAATAGATTATCTAGCATTTTAAATGCTTTATAATAAATTTTACATGGAAAGGAATGAAAAACATCATGAGTCTATTAAAAGATAAAAAAGTCATCATCATTGGTGACCGTG
>WQZK01000250.1 GCA_009780765.1 Defluviitaleaceae bacterium | reverse complement strand
GCTATAAGATATTGAACTCCTGTTTGCTTATCTCTTACAACTGTAACTAAATGCAAATTAGAAGTATACTCATGTAATACTGTATCAAAGCGTTTTTTATCTGCCTTTTGTGCTCTCTTTTCCTTCTTTCTCTGTTCCTTTATTTCTTTTTCAAACATAAAACTTCCTCCATTATCTTTGTTGCTTTTTTGCCTTAATTAAGCTCCCGCTTGTCTTGGTCGCATTTTGTAGTAAAAAATCAAATTTTACGCTTATGTTTTCTGTGAAAACATTAGGCTAAATTTGCTTTGTTACCTTAATTAAGCTCCCGCTTGTCTTGGTCGCATTTTGTAGTAAAAAATCAAATTTTACGCTTATGTTTTCTGTGAAAACATTGGGCTAAATTTGCTTTGTTACCTTAATTAAGCTCCCGCTTTATCTCGAAAACTTCTCTCTAACAAGTAAATATTGATTAACCGAATCGATAGCAAACTTTTCAGCTTCGCTCTCAACACAAATAATGCCTTTTCTATTAAGCGTTTTTATCATTTTATTTCTGGCTCTTAAAAAATCAGTTGCAATGGCTTGTTTATATTGGTCTTTAGTTTCTTTGCCGTCTACTTGGGCTAATTTTTCTAAACTTTCATTTTTCATAAAAACAACTACAGGCACATGACGCCTTGCTATTATAGAAACACTATTAACCAAATCTTTCATTTCGTCTTCTGTTTCAAAATCGGTAAAAACAAAAACAATGCTCCGCCTCTTTTGCTTTGCTAAAAGTTCTAAAAATAGGCCTCTATAATCAGATGTAAACTTGGTATCTGAAATGTGATATAAGGTTTCCATTAGATGTTTTCTATGCCCATCACCTTTACCCGGCGGAATATACGAATCAACCTCTGTATTAAATACCACAAGCCCGCTATTATCACCCTTTTGGTTAACAATATCAGAAAGAATTAAAGCCGCATTTATAGCATAATCAACTTTTTTATAGCCTTTTATAGAATAGCTCATGGTTCTGCCTGTATCTAAAAGTATAAACACAGGTTGATTTTTTTCAGCCTCATACTGGTTTACAATAAGCTTGTTTTCACGTGCCGTAACCATCCAGTTTATTTTTCTAAAATCATCACCCTCAACATATTCTCTAAGGCTTTCAAACTCACTCCCCTGCCCTCTTAAATTAATACGGCGTTGCCCGTGCGACAAAAGCCTATGTTTATTAACAATAAGCCTATATTTGCTTAGATTCTGCAAGTTAGGATAAACTTTAAATTCACGCTCTAAGTTTAGCTTATAATATTTTCTACATAAACCTAAAATCCCTATTTGGCAAATATAAACATGCAAAAACTTAAAACTTCCACGTTTTAAAGGAATTAGTTTATACGAAAATTCTTCCTCTGCTCCACCGTCTATTACTTTCGTTGCATTTTCTTCAGAGATAACGTTAAAATGCCAATCAGGCAGCTCGTCTCTAATACTAAGCTTTATCTTATCGTGATACAAATTTCTTATTTTAAAGAAAATCTCATTTTCGGCTTTAAAATAAAGCGTATCATTATCATCTCTCGAAACTATAAAATCTTTTTGGCTTGGCGAAAGCTTTCTATCCATAAAGAGCATAGCAAAACAAACAAAATTATATAAAAGAAAGATTATAAGCCCTGCCGCAAAATTTATAAAGCCAAATAGAAATACAGGAACTGTTCCACCTGCCAAAAGATATATAAATCTCTTTGTCATAACAAAACCCCTATCTTGGAACTTTTACTTGTGCCAATATATTTTCTATAACTTTATCGGTTTTTAACCCATCAATTTCGGCTTCTGGTTTTAAAATAATTCTGTGCCTTAGTATGTGAGGTGCAAGGTCTTTAATATCATCAGGAATACAGAAATCACGCCCATTAATTGCTGCATAGCTTTTAGCAGCCAGTAAAAGTGCAACCGAACCCCTAGGCGATGCACCGATAGAAACCGCATTAACTCGCCTAGTGGTTTCTATTATGCTAACAATGTAGTTTAAAATGCTTTCATCAACTGTTATATTTCTAATTTCTTCACGGCATCTTAAAAACTGTTCTGCCGTGCAAATTGTTCTTACAGAAGTTGTACTTAAATCTTGGCTATCAAACCCATTATGATACATATTAAGTAACGTTTTTTCGGCAGCAACGCCGGGGTAATCCATATAGAGCTTCATCATAAAACGATCTACTAAAGCCTCTGGCAAAGGGTAAGTTCCTTCATACTCCACAGGGTTTTGAGTCGCAAAAACCACAAATGGTTCAGAAAGTTCGTTATTTTCACCATCAATTGTAATTGCACGTTCTGCCATAACTTCTAAAAGTGCAGATTGAGTTTTTGGCGGAGTTCTGTTAATTTCGTCTGCCAAAAACAAATTCGTAAATAATGGCCCTTTTTTCATAACAAAATCAGAAACTTTTTGGCTAAATATTTTTGTGCCTAAAATATCCGAAGGCATTAAATCGGGCGTGAACGAAACCCTTTTAAAATCGGTATTAATGATTTTTGCAAGCGTTCTTACCCACAAAGTTTTTGCAAGCCCTGGAACGCCCTCAATTAAAACATGTCCCGAAGAAAGCATTGCAGTTAACGCCAAAGTTGTAATTTCATCTTGATTTATAATAGCTTTTTGCATTTCGTTTTTAACAGCTGTTATTAAAGAATGTGTATAGCCTTTTTCTACCATCATAATATTTTCTCCTCTTTTTCTAAAATTTCAATAAGTTCGTTAAGATAGTTGTATTGCCTTGATAGTTCTCGCTTGCCACTACGCCTTTTTGTGTTTATTTCTCTATCTTTTTCTGTAATTATATATTCTAGTTTTTGTTTTTGTGGAAGTTCTGAAATTTGCCACATTTCATATATTGTTTTTAGGTCAGGTTCATATAATCTAAAATGCTCTGCGGCTTTTTCAATAAATTTCTCCAAAAACACATCT
>WQZK01000249.1 GCA_009780765.1 Defluviitaleaceae bacterium | reverse complement strand
TAAATCATTTCAACCCCTTTATAAACGCTATCTTCTTTGTTTTCTACCGAGCTTAATGCCCTCTCAAAATTATCTAAAACAGGCAATAGCTTAAATAATGTATCAGAAACGCCATCGTCATACATGCTGGCCTTTTCCTTTATAGTTCTTTTTCTAAAATTATCAAACTCTGCCATATTTCTTTGCAATTTGTCTAAATACTCGGCATTTTGTGCCTTTAATATTTCAATTTCAGATATTTCTTCTTGCATTTCCTCTATGATTTCATCTTTAATCTCTTCCAAGTTCTTCTTCCTCCTAGCCATCGTCATTCCCCGCATTTCGTAGAATATCATTTATATTTTTAACTATACCGTTAAGTATAGATGAAACCTGAAAATAATCCATCCGCTTAGGCCCAACTATGCCAATTGCCCCTAAATCTCGACCCTTAAATTGATAATTTGCCTTTATTATGCTTAAATCTTTCATTTGTTCGATGCTATTTTCGGCACCTATCACAATTTGAATATCGTCAGCACTACTTTCGCCTAAAAGCGTAATTAAAACATCCCGCTCTTCAAAAGTTTTAAATAGGCTCTTTACCTTTTCTATGTCACTAAACTCAGGAAAATCAAGCATATTATTAACGCCACTCGTGTAGATATTAACATTTTTTTCTTGTAAAATAATATTTTTTATAGCATCAAGCACTTTGTAAAAAACTTTAGAGATGTTACTATCACCCGACATCTTCACATTATCAACATCAACCTCGTCAATCGCTCTGCCTCTAAGCCATGAGTTAAGTATTTGCGTGAGATTATTAAGCTCTGCATCGCTAAGTTCAAAATCTACTAAAACAACATGGTTTTTAATGGCCTTGCTATCGGTAATAAGAGCAAGTGCAATGCTTTTTTCATCCATCGGCATAAGCTGCACATGGCTTATTTTGGTTTTGTTAACCGTTGGCTCCGAAACGATTGTTGTGTAGTTTGTTAAAAGGGAAATTGCCTTGGCTGTTTCTTTCATGAGGTATTCCATATGGTTAATATTATTTGCGATAATATTTTTTAAAAAAGTTGCCTCATCCAAAGTAAGCTCTCGATAATTCATAAGATTATCAACATAAAGGCGGTAACCCTTATCAGAAGGAACTCGCCCAGAGGACGTATGCGGCTGGATGATATAGCCCATCTCCTCTAAATCGCTCATCTCATTTCTGATTGTTGCCGAGCTTATTCCAAGATTGTATTTCTTTTCAATGGTTCGCGAACCTATAGGCTCGGCCGTTTCAATATAGTCTTTAACAATTGCTTCTAAAATTTTTAGCTTTCTTTCGTTAAGCATATGAACACCTCGCCTTTTATATTTTCCGCTTTTGTTAGCAACCAACTTTATCGAGTGCTAACACAATGTATAATTTACCATAAAAAAATACTCTTGTCAAGTACTTTTTTCAAAAAAAATTCAAAAAGTGCAAAAAAATTAGCCCTACTCTGATAAAGGGCTAATTTTAAAGGTTTTTATTATTTCTTCGTAACAACATTGACACAAATCTATACGATGGCACTCCCCATCGTATCTAGACGAATACCCCCAGCATTTTTCTATGCTTATGTATTCTTCCGAGCCGCAATGTGCCGTGTTTTCCATGTCACACCCACACATATTGCAAACAACTTTCTCCGTCTTAATAATTTCCATAACGACCTTTTTGTAAATCTTCATACCATCACTCCTATGCAAAACTTTTTGACGATATCTGTAGAAATATTATAATATAAAATTTTTATTTTGTACAGTAGTAAATTTTGTAGTATACTTATAAGATGAGGTGAAATACATATGAACGATTTTGAAATAGCTTTACTTATAAAAGCCCAAAAGGGCGATATTAAAGCATTTGAAGAGCTTTTGCTTAGAATAGAAAAAACAATTTACAATGCTGTATACAGATTGGTTTTAAACCAAGAAGATGCAAAGGATTTAACGCAAGAGGTTGTTATAAAAATTTATAAAAACCTTAATAAGTGTGATGATGCAAGAGCCTTTAAGGGTTGGATGTTTAGAATTATTAAAAACACTTGCATGGACGAGTTTAGAAAAAGGAAAAACAAATATACTGAAAGTATAGACGACAATTTTGACGATGATATAGAAAAACAAATCCTATCGGAAGGCAAAACCCCTGAAGAAGAATTTATTACAAAAGAAACGACGACTCTAGTTAGAGAAGCTATAGATAAATTGCCCGAAAACCATAGAATTCTTATAGTTTTAAGAGATTTAAACGATTTAAGCTATGAAGAAATTGCAAAAATTACTGATACTAATATAGGTACGGTTAAGTCAAGGCTTTCAAGGGCTAGGGCTAACCTTAAGCAGATTATTGAAGATGCTGGGAACAAAACTGTAAATAAAACGTCTAATAAATATAAAGAACCGAAAGGAGGCCGCGAAAATGTTTAAATGTGAAGATATGGATTTATTTGTTTCGCTTTATATAGACAACGAATTAACAAAAAGCGAAAAAGAAACTTTTGAAAAACATATTGAATCTTGTGAAAATTGCAAGATTTATTTTGAAGAATATAAACAACTTTTTACAGAAGTTAAGAACATAGAAGAACATGAATTTCCTGAAAATCTTCACATTGAGATAATGAATAAAATAAGGCTTGAAAGACATAAAAATGTTTCGTTTAGGCGATTTGTTCCGCTTGTGGCAAGTGTTGTGATTATGTTTTTGCTTGTTTCTACTATAATGAACTCTACAGGCGACAGCGATAATGCAGAGGTCGCAAACGATTTCGCTCCGCTTGCAACTACTGCTTGGGAAGCAGATACATCGCCAGTGCCAGCTCTTGCTAGCCGTATAGCTTTTGATACGCTTGATGAAGATTTTAGCCAAGAAGATTCTTTAGAAGAGTTTGGTACAGTTGAAGTATCTGATTTTGAAGATGCTGAACTAGAAGAACTTCGAGTTGCCTAT
>WQZK01000248.1 GCA_009780765.1 Defluviitaleaceae bacterium | reverse complement strand
CTAAAATAAATATAACGAACTAAGTGCATCGAGTTATATATAGGGGCGGGGGGGGGGGGGGTAGGCTACTGGGCGCATAGCACTGCCAAGCCTACAGCACATATAAAAAGCACTGGCAGGAAGAAAATATTATCTTCCCAAAAGTACATATTGACGGGGCTTTTGGATTATGGGCACTTGCTTCTAGTGAATTTGACCACCTCACAAAATCGCTTTCTTTGGCAGATTCATGGTCTAGCGACGCACATAAAACGCTTAATGCTCCTTATGATTGTGGAATAGTGCTCTGCAGAAACCGCAAGGCATTGACAGATGGATTGCAGATGGAAGGCTCTTATATAATCTACAGTGACATGCGTGACAATTTGCTTTACACAATGGAAATGTCAAGGAGGGCTAGAGGTATTGAGCTTTGGGCAACTCTGAAATCGTTGGGAAAAAATGGCGTTAAGCTGCTAGTTGATAATTTACACGAAAAAACAGAATATTTTTCTGAACAATTAAAAGATAATGGTTTTCATATACTTAACGATGTTTGCTTCAATCAAATCAACGTTTATGTCGGGGACAATAATATCACTCAAAGTATACTTCAAACCATACAGCAGTCCGGTGTGTGTTGGTGTGGCGGAGCTAATAGATTCGGTAAATCTTTTATAAGGATAAGCGTGTGCTCTTATAAAACGACTTATAATGATATTGATATGTCGGTAAAGGCATTTGTAGAGGCAAGAAATAGTGTATGCAATTCCTAATAATACGCATTAGGCTGTGCGTATATTTTGACAAACGTGGCAAACAAACTTTATATTAAGAGGTTTTGTTGTGGGTGCAATATATGTTTTCAGGGGTAAAATGCAACCGGAAAAACAACTATAACCAATTTAATAAGCCATAAACTTGGCATACCTGTATTTCGTAAAGATGATATTTATGATGTTTTATCAAGATATGACATAAAGCATGAAAAATTAAATGACATGTCATATAGAGTATTAGGCTTGTTTTGTCAAGGGTATTTCAAAAAAACAGCTTACAATTTGTCCAATTTTACGACCTCAATAACACAAGGCTTGTTTTGCCTTGCGTTATTGAGGTTGTTTATTAGCTTATCTATTTAAACCTTGATTACGATTATACGTTTCCGTCCATCAATTTACCTATTTTTTAATTCGTATAAAAAATGAGCAAACTGTCGCAAATCCAACAATAATTAACATCGCAATGCCCGGGCATCTATGAAATGATTAAGTAAAAATCCAAATATAAAATTACCGGCGGCAATTGCCAGCCCCGACACTGTGCCATCTAAGCGTCCCTTGAAAAGTGCTTATTTACAAGGCTTTGGGGCGGCACTTCACTATATATCCATGGCAAACGGAATAAAAAACCAGTATATCGTAATATACTAAGCATAAATTTTATTGCTCATAAATGTGATAACTAGAGCGTGGGGCGTTATGAATGATTATAGTGTACCCTCTACTTCCGTTTCGTCTGCTGTATTAAAATATTTATAGCGTTTTGTTGTAAATTTAAGCACACAATACTCTGGGTCATCTGGACCTGTAAAAAAGCCATAAAGCCCATCATACCACATATCCTGCTTCACATCGGGAGAGGTTATTACTTCCATTTCTCCAACAAGATTGACACAATAGGCATTAGAGTCAAAACAGACACTAGCATTTTTATTTGCGAGTGTTCTTTTTGCACGATTATGACTTAAATAGGTACCGAAAGTAATCCAGTTTATACCATCACATTTTGACGGAGTGATAGTAGACATAGTTGGAAAACCTTCTTCGTCAATTAAAGAAACAACGCAAATCTCCCCCTTAAATACACCGTTTTTTACTGTGTTTTGCTCAACAATTTCAGTAATTTTCGCAAGTATATCTTGGCTCATGTTGCACAACCCTTCCGTTTTTCTATATCTAAATTGAACCTAATTCTTTACGCTCGCAACACATTCAGCAGGAATCCAACCTGTAATCCCTGCATCGTTTGTTACGAATAGCCACGCATTAACTATTTCTTGTACTTCTAAAATATCGCCTAATTCTTGTATTAGCTCTGTGGGATTATAATCTCTTGTTAGTTTCCCATCAGAAACAAAAGTTATAGGCACATAAGGATTATGTCCTAGTATTTCACAAGCATACCAACCTAAAAAATCCGTATCTTCTTTATCAAGCGAAACTGGCGTTCCCTTTTCAAAAGTAGGAAACTCTCCAGGGTGTTCCCATCTATAGGGGCGTACTATTTTTACTTTCATGCTTACATCTCCTATGTTTTGCTATAATCATAATACACAAAACACGACAACTGTATGTCTTGTTAAAAATATATATTTTCTAATTGCCATTTCACACAAACCTTATGCTGAAAGTTTTTTTGAAAAAACTAACTGGAAAGACTGTATCGTATACAAGTTCCTTTGTGTTTGTAGCAATGATACACAATGGAATGAACGAATACAACAACGATTTCGAACCCAATGCCTAATCAAATAATTAAGAATGTAGAAGAAACAAAAAAACATTATTTGAAGACAGATACGTTAGATAAAATACTAAAAGGTTTTTTAGATACAGTTAACATCTCTGTATAAGTATACTGCGTGATTCATCTTAGCCCCCAATCTATGTTAAAGGTGACTTATTTCCTGCCCTTCGGTAATAAAAAAACCGTAGCTGCTGCAGTCGATATTTTGCGGCCAAAAATAGATAGCATAGCCCTACGGCGGTTTTGATAAACAAATCAAAGCCGCCGTTTCATTATTAAAATGAGATACACCTTGCGATTACCCCCCCCTGCTGCATCGTATCTAGCACAATTTTAATCATCTAAGTCATGTCCTGTAAATCTATGATATAATATGCGCATAACAAGAAACACCGAACATAGGGAGGTGTTTCTACCTAAATAGCGCAACGAGACCTTTAGAAAAAGTGTACTTCTTTTTCTAAAGTCGAGTCAAAGCATGAAAT
>WQZK01000247.1 GCA_009780765.1 Defluviitaleaceae bacterium | reverse complement strand
AGTATTGCAAAAAAGAACGAGTCAACATCAAACACAAATAAGCTAAGTACAACTACAAACCCATCTGTTATAAAAAGCCCGATAGATGGTTTTAGCCCTGTATATTTTTTCAAGATTAGAGGCGGAACAGCCGTTCCACCACTAGAAGCCTTGTTTTTATAAAGTATAGAGACTGCAACGCCAAAAATTACACTGCCAACAACCATAGAAAGCATAGTGTCATTAACTAGCTTATATTGCGGAACAATAGCTATAGCAACAGGCAATAACCCAGCACCAATTATTGTATTTATGAAAACTTCTTTTCCTAAAAAGAAAAGCGTTAAAACAATAACTATACCATTGCCAATATATACAATGATAGACCTATCAACATTAATCCATGATTCTAGTATAATAGCAAGCCCTGTAAGTCCGCCGGCTGCAATTTGATGAGGCCCCAAAAACATATTAACCCCAACTGCCAGTAATGCTATTGCGAAAACAATCCAAAATAGTCGCAAAGCAAGTGATTTTATTTTCATTTCAACACTTCCAATCTATTAATTTCTATTACAAGTATAACAAAACTTAATTTGCAAGTCAATGTGAAGATATGATATAATTAAGTGTAAGATAAAATTTGGGGGAATTGTTATGACCGAGAATACTAAAAAAATATATATAGCAGACGACGAAACAACAATAAGACTAGCGATTAAAACATTTTTAGAAAGTGCAGGATATACAGTAGAAGATTTTGAAACAGGCGATTTGCTACTATCAGCTTTTAATGAAAATCCTGCCGATTTGGTGGTTTTAGACGTTATGATGCCGGGCTCTAATGGCTTTGTTATATGCAAGGAACTAAGGAAAATTAGCCATGTGCCAATTATTATGTTAACTGCGCGAGATAGCGATTTGGATTACGCTACGGGGCTAGATTTAGGCTCTGATGATTATTTAATAAAACCTTTTAGTCCAATGGCTTTAACTATGCGTATTAAGGCGATTTTTAGAAGAATAGAATTTGAGCATATAGCTCATACCGAAGGCGAATTATTAAATACAGAGCATATAATAAATAGTGAAGAGAGCAGTGAGTTAGATGAAAATCAAGAAAATCAAAAAAACTAAAATACGTGTAAGAATTTTAAGGGCTTTTTGTGCAGTTTTAATTTCATCATTTTTTCTCACAGGCATTATTTTTAATTTGCTTGTAAGATTTTTGTCTTTAGATATTGAGATTACCACAACAGTTATAATGGGCATTATGCTAGTTATGGCGATTATTGTTACATATTTTCTTGCAAATTCTTTAACTAAGCCAATCGAAAAACTAAGTAGATTTGCCCTTGATATAGGTAAAGGTGATTTTAAGCCTAACGATTTTAATTTTAACGAAAAAGAGCTTCAGGACTTAAATATATCTTTAAATAAATCTGCCAGACAGCTTGCGGCTTATGATAGTGAGCAAAAGGCATTTTTTCAAAATGCTTCTCATGAGCTTAGAACTCCATTAATGTCTATAAAATGTTATGCCGAGGGAATATCTTTTGGCATAATGGACCCTAAAGCAGCAAGTGAAACAATTTTGCAAGAAACAGATAAGCTGGCAGATTTGGTAACGGATTTGCTGTATATATCAAAAATTGATAATATTACTACGGCTTACAAGACAACTGAAACAGATTTAGTAGCACTTATAAAAGATTCGGCTAAAAGGCAAGAGGCAATGGCAGATAAAAACCATATAAAATTTTCGTTTGATTTTGGTGAAGATAATGTACAATGCAAATGTGTAAGCGAATTAATGTCAAGAGCGGTCGACAATTTAATTTCCAACGCAATTCGTTATGCAAAATCTGAAATTATTTTGTCGTGCCATAAAAAAGCTAGGCATATTGAAATTTGTGTAGAAGATGACGGTAGAGGAATTGAACCTAAAGATATAAATAGAGTTTTTGAGAGGTTTTATAAAGGTGAGGATGGAGTTCATGGAATTGGGCTTTCTATTGTAAAATCTATAGTCGAGCAGCAGGGTGGCAATATAATAGTTAAAAATAGCAGTAGTGGCGGAGCGATGTTTACCATATCGCTGTCTGTATAATCGGGAGGTATACATATGTCGGTAAGATTTAACGAAGATGAGTTTGCGTTACTTAAAAATTTGCTTCTTATTTACGAGTGGGGTCAGCGAACATTACTTACAAAACTTAACATAATGCAGGAAGATTTTAAGAGTTTTCAAGAAAATAACCCTATTGAATACATAAAAGGGCGGATAAAATCGCCCGAAAGCATTGCACAAAAACTTTACAAGCTAAATTTAGAAATTACTGCCGAAAACGTAAAGACACATTTAAAAGATGTTGCCGGAGTTCGTATTATTTGCCCTTTTGCTAGGGATATACATTATTTGGTTGGGCTTTTGCGTTCTATGCCAGATGTTAATATTTTAGATGAAAAAGACTATGTTTCTAACCCAAAACCAAGTGGTTATCGTAGTTATCATGTTATTTTAGAAGTGCCTGTTTTTTATTCGGGCAAAATAGAGCATGTTGTTGTTGAGGTTCAAATCCGTACAGAGGCTATGAACTTTTGGTCTACTCTTGAACACAAGGCTCGCTATAAATACCAAGAGCATATTCCAGAGCATTTGTGCGACGAGCTAGTTATATGTGCAAATAAAATAGCCGAGCTTGATCAGCGTATGTTCTTAATTCATGAAATTATTTCGTTGATTAATCAGGATACGTGATTGTAGCGGGCGAACGCAGTTACTCCCCTACAATGGCATATGCTTGTAACTGTAACGAAATTAAATTTTATATCCCTAATCGTCATTGCGAAACCCTGTAAGGGGTGAAGCAATCCATGTAAACATCAATAAAATGCAAAGAACATGGATTGCTTCGTCACACTTCGTGTTCCTCGCAATAGACTTGTACTGAAATTAGAAATAACTCGGATATTGTCATTGCGAGCCTCGAAGAGGCGTGGCAATCCATGCTTTT
>WQZK01000246.1 GCA_009780765.1 Defluviitaleaceae bacterium | reverse complement strand
GGGATTATTACTCGAAGTAAAAGGTGCAAAAATAAACTTCAATGTAACGGAATTTGGCATAATAAGAGGTTATAAATTTGCTTACTCTGTGCCAGACTCCAAATATGCAAAAGGGCATGAAGACAGTAGAGAATTAGTAATAAAAGGTTCTATACCCAGAACATTAACAGAAGCACCAGAAGTTATAGAACAAGTACGAAAATGGGCTAAGGTAGAATATGAAGATAGAGATACATATTATAACTGGGCAAAACTAACACACATCTATAGAGATGAAACTATAAGGTATATACTCTTTCCTGATGCTTTTGTAAAAGACTTTATAGAAGAGATAGACCCGCATACAGGAGATGGCATATACACTCTTATTCTCATGCAAAAGCTTGATAAGAGAATAGATATTGAAGTTGGGCCCTTTAATGAGGTTCACCCTAAGCTATCGCAACTGATGGAAGAAAGAGCGGCGGCAATTATGCCAGGACAGTCAATGGTTGTGGTTCCTTTAATGGATACGATTGATGACGGAGGCGGTGTTGAAGAGGCTCCGCCTGTTGCAGCAATAGGTAATTTCAGGGTAACAGTAGCTATGAGGCAAATCAATGGAGTTCATAACTTAAACAATCGAAATTATGCTGGTCTTAGAGATATGGTGCATGCCTTAGAAAATACAAACGATAGCTTGGATTTAAGGATTCCTGAAGCTACAGGTGCACGGCGAGTTGTTTGGAATAGCACAACCGGAGTTGCAACAATGAGGGTAACTCACAGAAGATTTGGGCATCTAGTCACTAGAAACTACGATATAGCCAGAGCAGGTGAAGCAAATAGATTCTTAGTTATTAATGATAGAATTATGATTACGGTTCGCGAATTAGCAGAACTTGCTGGATTAGCTGATTACCGCCTTGAATGGCACAATATAGGTACCACTCAGTTTGTTACTCTATATGAGCAAAAAAGGGTTATATTCCAAAATACTAGCGGTCACCAAACCACATATACCGGATTTGTTGATAATGATAACGCATTTCTTGAAAGAGATGATGCAGTAGCACTCCTCGGCAATGGGTACACTTTAACAGAGCATAGACGTGTAGCGGGATATGTTAACGTTTCTGCTGCTATGATGGATAGATATAGTGATAACGCCGAATTTATTATGGCTAATTTCCACACGACACGCTCAGATTTTTTTGCAAACAAAACCATGCAAAACGGTGGCACGGTAACAGTTATAGCCGGAGTACCTGTGGCACAGAGAACTCGTCCTGCACAGCTTGTACGAGCTGGCAATTATGGGCTGATAAGGATTTTTGGGGAGATGGAGTGGCCTACTAGGTCGCTTGAGGCAAGTGATCCTGCTGGTGCTCCAACGATAGTTCCTGTAGCCGATAGACCAGGGTTGACTAATTACATAGAGGCAGCTGTAAAAGCAATTGGTACCTATAATCATAGTGTTGGAAGCCAAACTCTAGGAGTGTTGACTAATGTATGGAGAAATCAAAATGATTTTCATGTAAACAGTCAAATAGTGTGGAGAGGTAGCGGAAAAAATGCTATCAGCACTGGGCAGTTATATCATATTTATAGAGTTAGCCCTCGTACTGGGCGAGCTTCTGCCGGACCAAATTTGACATGGGATAACCCTATTGACCGAAATATTACTGGAGCAAACTGGTCTAACAATGTTGCATATACTGCAAATTTATTTGCTGGTAGTAATTTTAACAACTATCTGGTTATCATCCATGAAACATTTCATTTGCTAGGTGTAGAAGACTCATATGAATACAGACTTGCTAGCGAAAACATGATAAAACCTCGTGCAAGCACGAGTTTAGTTCCAAATGCTTCTATGATGCACAGTAACCAAAAAATCACAAATGTGGACATGAGGTTGCTGTTCGATGCCAGCACAAATAATCACTGGACGAAGTTTGAAAATTATGAAAATGAATTTGAAATAGTGTCAGCGACAAGATTTACAAATTGGCAAAGTGGAGGAAATGCACTACAAATTGCTAATATCCACAGAGGACTTATGAGGACCGATAACAACAAGGCTATGACAAACTTTAATAAAGAACGTGAATTCTTAATGGCAGCTGATAGAGTACATTAATATCATATATTAAATAAATATTTGTTTCTCAATTAATGGAGGTTGTTTCTGATGAAAAAAATTTTAGGAATTTTAGGAGTGATAATAATGAGTCTATTTTTAGGTGCCTGTTCAGGTGTTTCTGCAAGCGATGATAACAATAATTTTCATAACGAAAACATAATTTTTACTACACATAGAGGTGTTTTTGTGGGCGACTTTATAATGTCTTCGTTTGACAACGAAGTATTATATACAAGAGACAGCAGATATTATACAGATATTGCGTTTACAAGGTTCCTTACGAGAAATAAAACAACAGGAGAAACCGAAGTATTGTTTCAAATAAAAAGAGATGTAAAAGATTTTTATTTCATCAACGGAAAGTTTTATTTGCTAACACCCCAAGGAATATTTACGTGCGACAAAAATGGCGAAAATCTTCAGCTTATCGTTGAAGGAGGAATAGGGAGCTTTGCCGTAAATAATTCGAGTATTTTTTATAGCAAACTTGATAGCGATGCTAGACGCTTTCATATGATGAAGTCTGATTTAGATGGTAGCAATAGCACTGTTATCGCTGAAAATATAAGTGCGACTAAATTAACTATTGTTGAAGGTGGCATAGTTTTCAGCGATGGGGGACACGTTGGAAAGATTTCTGACAATAATCAAGTTGACACATTTATCACTAATCTGGTGATTCCAATGCCGGGCGGAGAAATGGGTACTCATTTCGTTGTCAACGACAAAATAATTGTTACCCGATATATTAGCCCAGGGGAAGGAAAATATGGCGATTTTTCTACGCTTATATTAGATTTAGACGGAAATGTCATTGCCGTTTGGAAAACCACTATTGTGCATAATATTCAAGAATCAAATGGAAGAATATATGCACATAT
>WQZK01000245.1 GCA_009780765.1 Defluviitaleaceae bacterium | reverse complement strand
GGTGATGCTCGCACTAACCGCGAAACAAATTGCTGCAGTTTTACTAAAAAGTGATGCTAGACAGATGCCTCGCCGCCTGCGAGGTTTTTTGTTTGTGGTAATGATGCAGTGTGTCAAAAGACATATCTAAAACTTGTTCTAAAAAATGTTCATAAGCAGTAGAATTGTAAAAAAGGACATGAGGGATGGTATGAAAAAGTTGCTTTCGCACATCAAAAAAGAACAGGTTATTGGCGTTATTATGGGAGTTGTGATAGCATATGCAATAACGGCCATCGCATTTATAGGTGCAGCCATAGCCATAACTTACACAAATTTGCAAGAAACCACATTGCCCGCTATTGTAATGGTTAGCGTTGTTGTATCGGTGCTGGTAGCAGGCTTTGATGCCAGCAGAAAAGCCGAGAATAAGGGCTGGCTTTGGGGAATGATAGCTGGTCTTTTATACGCCGTAATTTTCATTGGCATTATCGTATGGGTAGCAGACGGTTTTATTCCAGACATGCGGCAACTTACTATAATGGCACTGTCGCTGGTGGGTGGCGGCATAGGCGGCGCAATAGGCATCAATTTTGCAAAAAAATAGAAAGCTAAATGACCAAATAATCCTAAACAGACTTTCAGCTTCGTCATCAGAAAATTCATCTTTGTTACGATGAATACGAAAGCGATTTTCATAATCAAACAAAAAGACCCTTATAATGGGGTCTTTTCCAAATGTCAATTTCAGTGACTTTGATAATCCAAGATTGCGCTGCATACAACTACTTATTTTTAAAGTCGCATGCATTAAGCAACCACAGACTAACTCCAATCCAATCCTTCTCTCCCTCGTCCTCTTGGTGCATTTCCCCAAAGGTTTGGGTAATCTTATTTTTTATTGCGATTAAAACTCAAAAAAATGAAAAAACTCTTGACTTTCATTCGTCAAACGATTATAATATCTTTATGACCATTATAGATAATATAGTCATAAAGATTTTGAAAGAGAGTAAACTATGCCAAAAACATTTAGCCCTCACGAAAGGGAAGCCATTAAAGTAGCCATGCACAATACGGTGCTTGAACTTTTGAAAAAAAAGAGCGTTAGACAGATAACCGTTGATGATATCGCTATGGGTGCAAACATTGCAAAAGGTTCTTTTTATTCCTTTTACAAGACTCGTGAAGAATTTCTGTGGGAAACCATTAAAACAGATGAACAAGCTATGTATGATAAAGTAGTAAAAATTTTATCCGAGGATATGACGGACAGGTATGCTACTGCAAAAAGACTATTTACTGCATATTTAACCATAAGTGCTGTATTGTTTTATATCTCCGATGCAGATTATGAATATATTATCCGAAAAATTCCACCAAAAAGATTACAAGAAAGTAGAGCAAGTGGAGAAAATATCTATGCAATGGTACTTTCGCATTTTGGTTATGAGCCTACTATGTTTAATATTGAAGTTCTTGCTCACTTAGTTGCAACTGTGCGAATTTCTTTGGGTTCAGACATTTCAAGCAGCGATGAAGTGCGAAGTAAAGCATTAGAGCTTCTTGTAGGCTTTATTGCGAATTATTTAGACAAAGGGGGCTGCTAGGTGAATAGTGACAAGTGGATTACAT
Source organism: Defluviitaleaceae bacterium (assembly GCA_009780765.1). Lineage (GTDB taxonomy): Bacteria > Bacillota > Clostridia > Lachnospirales > UBA5962 > WQZK01. Next base: position 1,399 of record WQZK01000245.1, on the reverse strand, counting down.
GCCCTATCTGCAACAATAAAACGCGGAATAAAATACGGGCAGATACTATATTAGAAAATTTTCCGCTGTACTGCTCAAAATGTAAAAATGAAACAATAATATTAGTAAGAGATTTTAATACATCCGTTATCAAAGAGCCAGACGCAAAGACGCAGAGCCGATAACTTGCAGGGAGACCGCAGTTATCGGCTTTTCTTGTATACTAAAAAATATTTTGGAGGAAGCAAAATGAAAAACAAAGAAATGATGAACACAAAAATTGTTGTTCACTTTATATGTCTAACTTTTTTAATCATGTTAATTGCTGCAGCGGTTGAGTTTATTGTTGCGCAAACATTGGGTGAGATGTTAGTTATGGAAGAAGCGGGTGGGTTTTCATTTGGAAACCATGCTATTTTCGGCATAATTGTAGCAATTATTGGAGCGTTATCCCCTGCGTTTGCCTCGTATATGGTGCTAAAGAAAAACGGTGAAGTTGCTAATGTAAGAGAATGGCTAAAGAACATATTTTACTTCAAGGGTAAAATGTTTCCTTATATATTCGCTGCATTTGCCGTTGTGTTATACATGTCGGTACACGCCATATTTTCAGGCGTGGAAGGAGTGATGCCGTTATATATGCTTTTTATTTTAATGCCCTTTGCATTGCTTGCAGGAGGCATGGAAGAGGCAGGCTGGAGTTACGTACTTCAACCAGAGCTTAACAAAAAGTATGGTTTTGTGGTGTCCTCTGTTATTACAGGTTTAATTACTTGGGCATGGCATTTACCGCTGTTTTGGATTCCAGGCACAAGCCATTATGAAGTATGGCACATAGGTATGTACATTCTTTGCAATATTGGGTTTAGGTTTATGTATGGGGCAATTTTAAGAATATCTGGCAAGGCAGGTATTTTCATATCTGTGTTAAAACATACTCTGTTTAATGCGTTTATGATGGTTTTTATAATACTTCCTACCAACTGGACAGCAACCATAATCGCTTTTGCATTGATGATAATTGTGTCGTCAATAACGGTTTTAATATATAACAAAAACGAGGAGGCGCATTATCGAAAAAGGAATAACCAATAACGAGCAATACACCAATAAGTAATGCGGCAGAAGAAAAGAATATGTTTACTACCAGAAAGTTGATTTTTCAATTTTCAGTGTAGTCTGCTTTATAGCGATAGCTGCTTGTGTTATCGTGGATACTACAATTACTAATAGGCTTACATGGTCTTTATACCCTATATCATCTATTGCATTTGCACAGCTCTAATGCTTTTCGTCTTAAATTTGATGTTTGAAGTGTTGCACTGCGAATCTTGATATGAACGCTTAAAAACCATTGCAAGGAGTTAAGTTTGCAATGGTTTTTAACTGCACCGTGTTAAAAACACGACTCACTTATAGT
>WQZK01000244.1 GCA_009780765.1 Defluviitaleaceae bacterium | reverse complement strand
CACTTAAATGGGACTGTTACGCAACGATATTTATTATATCATTTTTCACCTTGCTTGTGTAGGATTTTTTACCATCTTCTATTTTATTTCCTTACCAATAACGATTTTGGAAGGAGTTTTTAACATGGAAAAATACAAAGTTACTAATACAACGATTACAAAAGAGGTTTACGCAGACATCGACGGCACGCCATTTATCATGATTAAAGGCGATTATCTCAATGGTTGCGGTTTTCATGACGGTGCAAAATTTGAATTACTTACACAAAATGATGAACTGATTTTATCCAAGATTAACGAAGATGGCAAAGAAGCTAGGAAACGCCACAACCGACAAATGTTAAACAAAGCTTCAAATCTTATTTATGACTTTATTTCTTCTGAAATGACAGACGGTCAAGCTCACAAAGCATGGGAATACATGGACACACTTTTTGATGAACTTGAAAATCAGATGATTGATGATGATGTATGCACTTGTGAAGTCCCTGTATTACCCGATTACTTACAAGTCAATCTTGACTTTCTAGACGAGTGGCGTTTATGAGTAATTTAAAAACTGAGATTATGACCGTTTCAAACGAAGCAAGTCAAACGCTAATTAGATTTAAAGGCGTTTGGCTTGAAGCCCTTGGCTTTTCACACGAAACCATTGTTACTTGTTCTTTTAACAATGATATTTTAACAGTAAAAGCACATGGCATTGGCTTAGATGTTTACCAATCACTTGTTAAAGACGTGCGTCAAAACAAGCAATATTTATGCCAGGTTTTAAATATGACACGCTATTATAAAAATGAGCCTAACCTCATTATTGAGGGGCTTTGGCTGACACGCCAAGGCTTCAATATCGGTGATATTATCTTGTATAAAGCTGGTTGTAAAAATATACAAATCAAAAAGCTAGACATTGCCCCTATCGGATTCGACACAACAAAAGAAGCAACTTATAAAGTTATACATGTTCAAAAAACAAGCAAGCACGGTAAAATTATCCCTCGAATTCAAATTCAAGGCAAGTGGTTAAATGATTTTGGCTTTCATTTACAACAATCCATTTTGGTTGGTTATGAAACAAACGGCATTCAATTTACCGCACAAAAAGGTAAAAAAGAAGGACGCTCCAATAGTGGAACACCGCCACATATTAACATGGGGCAAAATCTTGAATCGCCATATATTCAACTTAAAGGAGCTTGGCTTATTGATATAGGTTACAACATTGGGGACAAACTCATTATCCAGATTAAACAAGGCATTATCAACCTAAAACCACTAAAAGATACACATTTAAGTTTTTAAGAATAGATGATAAATAGGCAAATCATGGAACTGTATAACATTCGCTGTAGAAGTTCCTGCAAGTATGTTATGGATAACGTATTAATGCTTTTCGCCTAGTGTGAAGCTATACAGTTCTATGCTTTGTCTATTTATCTGATTTTTATAATAAGTAAACAAATCATAGGGCTGTATATCATTCTCTGATGTAATTCTTGCAGATATTCGTATTAATGCTAACAGGTCTCTTGTGAAGTTATACAGCTTTATGATTTGTTTATTTATCACATGAATAAACAAAATTACAGCCGTAAAATTAAATTTATAAATTGTTGCGGTAAGTTGAAGTTTAACTTATAACGCTGATGAAAGGGCTGTTTAGTTATGCCTGTTCCTTGACAACTTAATAATCAATCTTTAAAGCTATCATCAAATTTCACGTTTTTCAGGTGCGTTTGCTATACTGGTCTTGTGAAATTTGATGATGGCTTTAACGCCATAAATTAAATCTATGGAGGTTTTTAATTATGCAACATATGCACCCAAAAATGCAATATACCTACGTGGGCATTGACTCACACCGTCAAACACACACCGCAGTATTTTTAAATTGTTTCTACGAGAAATTAGGGGAATTGGTTGTATCAAGCACACCTAGCGACTTTGAACCCTTCTTTAAGAAAGCCGAAAAATTCCTACTACCCTATACAACTTTTTGTTTTGCCTTTGAGGATATAAGTCTTTACGGTAGGTCATTAGTCAAGTTTTTAATCAGTAAAGAGCAACTTATCAAGCACACCAACGCCAACCTTGTGGCAAGTGAACGTAAAAGCCGTAACGACCTACAAAAGACCGATAGTGTCGATGCCGAATGTTGTGCAAGGGTTGTACTAAGCCAATTTGAAAAATGTCCAACCATCACAAAAGTAGACGATAAGCATTGGATTTTAAAAACATTGGTGGCACATCGCCAATCTTTATCTAAAACAGGTACTAAGCTGAAAAACCAACTTCATCAACTTGTATTTGATAATTACCCAACTTACCATACTTTCTTTGGTCATATCGATACTAAAACAGCACTAGCTTTCTTTGAAACATATCCATCACCTGCACATTTAAAATCAGCTACACTAGAAGAATTAACAATCTTTATATTAGACGTATCAAAAGGCAGTATCAAAGCAGATAAAGCAAATCATATTTGGGAAAGTGTACAAAATGATGGCGTTGAAGCTTCCGAATATCAAAACATACATGATTTCACCATACAAAGTGCTGTAAGACAACTTAGAAGTAATATACAAGAAATGGCAGATATTGAAGAAAAGCTTGAAAATATTTTAGCTTATTTTGATTATCCCTTAACGACTATGAAAGGCGTTGATACTTTAACAGCTTGTCGGCTCGTTGCGGAGATTGGAGACATTGAAAGGTTTCAAAGTCCTGCTTCTTTAGCACGATATGCAGGCATTGCCCCTGCAACTTATTCATCTGGTGAAACAAGTATCCAGTACGCTAATAAGCGTGGTAATCGCCAACTTAACACCATCTTTCACCAATTGGCTATTGTAATGATTAGTACACGTGGTAAAAATAAAGCTGTTATCAATCCTTATTTCTATGATTATTACATGAAGAAAATCGGTGAAGGGAAGACCAAGAAGCAAGCACTTAAATCACTCCAACGCCGTTTGGTTAACATCATTTGGGGCATGATGAAACATAAAGAAGATTACATTAAT
>WQZK01000243.1 GCA_009780765.1 Defluviitaleaceae bacterium | reverse complement strand
TGAGAACAAAAAAGCAAAGGAACAACCTCTCGTAACCTTAGTTTCTCAAGAATATTTAGAAGATGATGGATTTTCCGAATATGGATACGGCAAAGTAGAGATGGAGGCTAAAAATTGATAACTATGTCTTTTGAAAGAGCTTTACAAGTTATAGAAAGTTGTCGCAACCAAATTATGCTCAATAATAAAATCGAAGTAGAAAAGTCAGAAATAAAGGCAATTTTACTCGATGCTCTAAGTTTGATGGAAAGTAAAGTAGAGAGCCAAAAAAACCGCTTAATAGCAGGAGAAAGATGGAATAATTTCAATGAATTACCAACAAAGAAAACAAAAAATAGAGGTGATTAGATGCAACCCAAGAACGTCCAAATCCCCTTCCAAACATTCCAACAAATGGCGAAACTATGCGAGGAGATGCAAGAGTTCTTGCTAATACATCAGCTTAATTTTGACTATTACAGCGACCTAGAGGACGTATTGGCAACTATACAAGCCAAGCAAGCGAGCTTTGAACGACGTCAAGCCTACGGCGAACTGATGACCGCCAACAAGGACGGTGACGAGGACAAACAAACCCAAGCTAGAATAAATTATTTACAACAAAAAAGGAGATGAAAACAATGTATGCAATAGCTTTTGACTTAAAGATAGACGACCTTAAAAAATCATACGGTGAGCCATATAATGGGGCGTATGATGAAATAAAACGAGAGCTAGGTGAATTGGGTTTCGAGTGGACACAAGGAAGCCTATACATGAGCAAAAGAAGCGACAATACTTTAGTTGCTGTCTTTGGAGCAATAGAGCGACTAAAGGAAATTGATTGGTTCGTAGATTCTGTTCGAGATATTCGAGCCTTCAAGGTTGAGGACTGGTCAGACTTTACCCAAACCGTGAAAAATAAAAAATCAAAATAAAACAAAAAAGGTGCTGCCATCTACCCGCAAAAGTTTCTGGCAACACCAACCAACGACAGAAGGTCGTTATTATTGATTTTACACACAAAACGGCTTTCTGTCAAGACTGACAGGAGGACAAAAAATGGTATTCAGCAATCTTAATCCAGAAGAAAAATTATTAATCAGCAATTTTCGGAAAATGAACAGACAACAAAAATACATACTCATTTTCAAAGCACTAATTACGTCAATAAAAAGTCGCATCTAAAGGCTTCTTGCCTTAATTAACAAAAAACACCGCCGTTCACGGCGGTGTGACATAGGCGTGAACGCCTATGTTTTTAGTCGGCTAGGTTATAGAGGGGGATGAGCGTTCTGCAAGGGGTTACTAGCCAAAATGAATATAAAAATGATTACCAGGTGAAAAAAAGAAGTGAGGACAAGCAGGTAAATTTCCGTATATCCCAAGAAGAATATGTCCGATTAAAACAAATGGCGGATGATGCTGGGATGTCTGTTTCTGGCTTCGTAAAAAACAAGGCTCTAGGCATTAAAACACGTCACCCAAAAATCGCAAAACAGGAAGCCCTCAAAATAGCGTCAGAATTGCGAAAAATTGGCGTCAATTTAAATCAGGTAGCCAAGCCACCTAAATTCTTTTGGCGGGGTTTCTAGTGGGCAAATAGAGGGCATACAGGAGGATATAAAACGCATATGGCAGTTACTAAGCTAGGCAACACCAAATCAGCCTTCAACTCTATAAATTATTTCGAGAAGAAAGCCGAGGTAAAAAGCGGCTTGAATTGTACTGTCGAAATGGCAAAAGAGCAATTTAAGGCAACAAGAGAAATATTTGGCAAGAATGGCGGAGTTCAAGCCCACACCATAATACAGTCCTTTAAGCCTGGTGAGGTTACTCCAGAGCAAGCGTCGTAAATGCTAGCCACTCCACTCACTTCGCTCGTTCCGTGTCTGCATTTACACGCCTGCAAGGGGCTACGCCCCCTTGACCCCCGAGAGCAGAAACACCGCCCCAACCTCGTTGACTAAAACGACCGCCCATCAGCGACCTCTTGAAATATCCAACAGTAAAACACCCCCGTCCACGGGGGTGTGACTTAGGCGTCTACGCCTAAGTGTTTGGTTGGTTAGGTCGAAGCGGCGGGGGCGTAGTGCCGAAACCAACCACTTGGCAACTATTTATTTGACTACCGAAAAAATTTAAGGCAAGATATTTTGACAATGCCCGATGTTTGAATCATGATTTTGTTGTGGTTAGAAACGTAGCCCCCTAAGTCACACCCCCGTGGACGGGGGTGTTTTTTGTTGGGACTAAATATTTTTGACAACTAAATTCCTGTGGTACAGTTATAGATACAGAGTAAATAAGCATATAAAACTGGTGTAAAGCTTGCAGAATAAAGGTTTATGAGGACTTTTTTTGATATGATTTCTGATAGTTTTTGATATGATTTCTGGTAGTTTTTGATATGATTGAAAGGCACTGTTTGATATTTTTTAGGGGTTGACTTTATATTTTTATTGTGTTATTATATTTTTTATATGGTATCAAATGATATGAGGAGAGTTAATCAAATGATTACTTCAAAAAAACAAAAATTTGTAGGTCATAAAATTCTAGTAGACCGTGAAACTGGTGAAGAATACCCAATGCAGCTAAATATGGTTGAAGAAAGGGATTTTAATTTCCATAAGGTATGGTTACAGCATCTTGTAAATAGTGTTGATGGAATAGCTAACCAAAAACTAAAATTAGCTTTTTGGATTATTGACAATTTAGATAAAGAAAATAAACTTGTTATGACACAAAGAAAAATTTCTGAAAAGTCAGGTATGAGTTATCAAACGGTTAGTCGAACAATGAGAGCTTTGCAAGATGGAAGCCCTTCGTTTTTACAAAAGATAAATTCAGGGGCATATAAGGTAAATCCCGATGTAATGTTTAAGGGTTCACATAGCAATAGAATGGGTATTCTGTATGAATATCGAGATTTAGAAGCTGAGAACAAAAAAGCAAAGGAACAACCTCTCGTAACCTTAGTTTCTCAAGAATATTTAGAAGATGATGGATTTTCCGAATATGGATACGGCAAAGTAGAGATGGAGGCTAAAAATTGATAACT
>WQZK01000242.1 GCA_009780765.1 Defluviitaleaceae bacterium | reverse complement strand
TGTAAAGCATTAAGCATGTAAACTCCTCCTCTGTAGTTAAAACTATGTTCAACTTTATTATACTTTAAACAACAAAAAAAGTCAATAATTTTATTAATCATACTACCACCTCATTATCTTGCAATATATGATTATTATTGCCCTTAAATTACTGTTACAATCACGCCGCAAAATATCCTTCCCTAAAAGCCATCTTGCACCTAGCCAAATCATCGCCTTGGCTACCGTAAAACCTCACTCTATTAATCCCTGACGCTAAACTAAAAAACACCGTTTCACTAGATATTAAATGAAAAGCGTTAAAGCTCTCGCCACTCTGTCTATAAATAACTACCTTTTTATCTGAAAAATGCGTTGTTATAACCGCTTTTTCGCCCCCTAAAAGGCTAGTTTGTAAAACAATTTTTTCGCCCGTTGTTTGGTTTTCTATCACTGGATTTCTAACCGGCCCAAAAACTTCTATTCTTACACCAGCTTCGGCATCGCCCCTATTGTTAACCCGAAGTTCTGTGCCCGAGAGTGAAGAAAACACAAGATTTTCTTTAATTGTAAGCGGAAAAATTATCATTGGCAGAGTTTCTCTAAACTCTTTTTGCACCTCTAAAGGCTCAAGGAATAGGGGATTCTTACAGAAAAATCGTACCGTAAAAAATTGCCCTCGTCTTCCTCCCAAAAATTCTTCAAAAACGATAGATGTTTCTACTGATGCAGCAATTTGATATTCTTTAAATCCATTAAAATAAAAAAGCGTGCCATCATGTCTTGCAGGATTAAGCACACTTGTTATTTTTTTACGCATATCAAATAATTCCTTTTCCGATTTGCACAAAAGTGTGCATCTTGCAGTTATAGTTCTTGCTCCCACCTTACTAGAAACCACCGAAACCCCACTGCTACCCCAGTTTTTGTTTGATATATTTTCGCGGTAAGCCTCACCTAAATTAAGGCTTGATAAAATGATGGGCGACCTGTCTGATAAACAAATTTCTTGGTTCTGCCACCTAAATGTTAGTTTTTGCATATACTTCTCCTTTTTTTCGATATTTTGTTTGACATATTTTGTATAATAGTGTTATAATATGCGTAGCACAAATGTTGGGCGGTTAGGTTTTCCCTCGAAAGGAGGGATGGCCATGTCGATATATGAAATCTTATCACTACTTATAGCTCTAGCTACGTTGATATACATTATCATTACAGACAAACAAAAATAACCGACCCCCGCCAAAGGTTTCGGTTATTAGTGTCTCGGTTATTTTTAAATAATAATGGAAATGCCTAACCGCCCGTAAAGCGATTGTGCTACAGGAGAGATTGCCGTCTCTCCTGTTTTCTATATATAGTATAGCACAATATCAAAGTTTTTACAACACTTTTCTTAAAATTTCTTCGGCCATTAATCTCGCCTCGTGCGGAGTTTGCTCGCCTGAATAAAAATTTTGTGTTATTCCGCCCAAGTTTCTAGTATTAAAAACATTTGAAACCGATGAGTTCGCCATATTCAGCCCAGCAGAAAGATTTAAAAGTCTTTGCTCTAAGATGTTTAAATGTGTTAAAAACCCAGCCCCAAAAGCTTCGCCTAAGCTAAAGCCTAGCTCTTTGTAACGGTTTCTAAAACTTTCAGTTGTTCTTATACTCCTTTGCTGCGATTCTTTAAGGTTTCTCTCATTTTGCCTATTTGCTTCGGCCTGTTCTTCTGCTATCATTCTGATTGTGTTAATTTTAAATTCGTAGTTTTGCCTAATCATATCAATCTCTGCTTGGGCATTTTCACGAACAACCGAAATTTGCTCGCGGTGCATTGCAATTTCTTCATTTATCGCTTCTATTTGCTTGCGTTCGTTAAATTCTTTTTGTGCCCGCTCTATTAAACGTTCTAAGTGAAATCTATTTGTTTCGTCGTGTTCGTATTTTAGGCGGTCGATAAGAGCGTTGATATTTTGTATATCTTCATCATCTCGGTTTTGAATTCTTGTATTCGTGAGTAGCGAGTTTAAACGGCGTATTTCCTCTTCATGGTGCCTTACCCTTTCATCTCTAACCTGCCTGATATTTGCAATCTCAAAATCTCTTTGCTCTCTTGCAATTGCAATTTTTTGATTTGTTGCCTGCCTAAAATTTGCAACATTTTGGTTATAAAAAGAGGCTCTGGTTTGCACCAGTGCCCCTTCGGTTTTTTCTGTAAAAAGCCTAAACTTTTCAACTTCTTCTTTAAATCTATTTATTATTTCCATTTTGTAAAATCTCCTCGTTTTGCTCAATAATCTTAGCAATTCCAAAAGCTATAAACGAAAAAAACACACCAAACAAAAGCGTTAGCCCTGCAATTAAAGCCCCTAAAGATGTTAACCGCGAAAGCTCTGTATAATAAGCATAAACCGTGTAGCCCGCAAACAAAATAGAGCAAATTAAAATAACTCCGCCAACAATAGATAGGATATGTGAAATAAACGGCTTTTTATGTGTTTTAGAATTAGTAACTTTAATCATTTTATCACCCTCGTTATATTTTAACAGAAAAATGTTTGAAAATCAACAAAAACGGGTTCTGCTTCTTCGCTTTCCTTTTGTGCTATTTCGTTTATTTTTCTGTATTCGTTAAAAACTTCTGCTATTTCGTCTATATAATAGTAGTTCATAAGTTCACTTTTAGAAATACCCAAAGACTGCGAAAATGCTATGAGCCGCTGCAAATAATAGGGGCTGCTTTTCTCCTCTTTGCCACTGCTTTTATAGATTTCGCGTGGCGAATAATCTTTCCCAGTGAGTTAACCTCAATTATCGCTTCGATTATTTCGATAATGCCAACAATCCCTATTTCGGGGTCTTGCAAAAGCCTTTCTTCATCTATATCTAAAATAGAACTAAGGGCTGAAATAAGATATTTAGGTGCTTGTTTAAACAAAACATCTAAAAAAACTTTAATTGCTTTGTGGTCTAAATTCTCAATTTTATCAAGTATCTCTGAAACCGACATATCTTCAAAATGCCAGCTGAGAATATCTTGCGGAAAATCGTGAAGTATTTCCAGCATCTCTAAGTATTTACCAAGTGGGGCCTTTTTTATAACAATGCCC
>WQZK01000241.1 GCA_009780765.1 Defluviitaleaceae bacterium | reverse complement strand
TTCCGCTTGAAAAATTGGTTCGTGAATGGGTTATGCACTAATGCTATGTACAAAATCAAAAAGGAGAACAATTTTTATGAGAAAAATATTTTTGGCAATTATTATGCTTTGCTCTTCATTAATATTTTTAACTGGCTGCGGTAGCGGCTGGAGCTTTAGTGGAGTTAGTGCGGGCTACAATGCAAGCTCTACCGAAAATAACTTTGAAGTTACGGCAACCTCACTAAATGGCGTGCACCGCAGATTTATAGACTTTACTGCTGAAGAACTTGAAAATTTTACAGTAGAAACCACCAACACTAGAGGTAATATAAACCTTATTATGATTCAAAACAATACCGAGGTTCATATGAGTATAAATAATTTTATGGGGTTTGTAGATACTTCAATCTTTTCAGAAGGCACCATAGAAGTTTTAATCTTCTACGATGAGGTTAGGGATTTACATTTAACCATGCACTGGTAAAAAACTGTTTGTCTATAACGGCTTGTCCCGCACAATACCCGCCCTGCGTGGGTATTTTTCTTGCGTATTTTTAGTTTTTTCTATCAAAATTATTCTATGGTTTAGGTCTTCACCTAAGTTAACAAGCTCGTTTTTATAAACTTCGCCTCCTAAAATACTAAGTGCGTTTTGTGCCGCTTCAAGCTCCATATCAGAAGACGGTCCCTTAAAAGCAGCAAAACAGCCCGAAATCTTTACAAAAGGCAAACAAAACTCCGCAAGAACCGACAAGTTGGCAACAGCACGAGAAACACACAAATCGTATTGCTCTCGGTAGTTTTTATCTTTTGCCAAATCTTCAGCACGGGCATGAATTGCCAACGAATTTAAAAGCCCAAGCTCTTTACAAACCATGTTCATAAATCCAACTTTTTTGTTTACCGAATCAAGCATCGTAAGTTCGATATTATCATTCATAATTTTTAGCGGAATTCCTGGGAATCCCGCTCCGCTACCAACATCTATCACTTTTTTAGCACCCGATAAATCCATAATTTTCATAAGCGAAATACTGTCAACAAAATGCTTTAAAACAATTTCTTTTTCGCAAGTTATGGCGGTTAGGTTAAATTTTTTGTTCCATTCTAAAATAAGGTTTTTGTATATAATAAATTTTTGTATTTGCTCGTTACTCACTTCAATATTTAGTGCATTTGCAGAAGTTTTTAACAAATTTTCTAACATATCTTCGTCTTACTCCCTATCTATTCCGTAAATTTTCCATTTTCCAAATTTGTCAGGCTCTTTTAGCATATAAAGATGAAAAATTTCTGTATCAGTTGTCATAATCGTATCTAATTTGCAGTTTTTTGGCAATTTATCATAATTAGCACAAATCACAAAAGGTATTTTTTGTTTTTTTGTAATATTTTCATATTTATGAAGGTCTATCGAATTAACAAAATCACGGCTTATATACGCCTTTGCATCATCCTTAAAATCGCTTTTTAAGGCATTTAAAAATTCTTTGGTAGTATATTCACTTTTCTCTTTTTCTACAAAACTTAAAAAATACATAAAATTTAACTCCTCCTATATTTTATGTATTTTAGCTGATTCTAAATATATCATCAAAACCGATATATCCGCAGGCGAAACACCCGAAATACGTGATGCCTGCCCCAAATTTTGAGGCCGTTTTTCTGAAAGCTTCTGCCTAGCCTCTATCCGCAAACCGTTAATCTCGTTGTAGTTTATGTTATGATCAAGTATTTTGTTCTCAATTTTTTTAAACTTTTCAACTTGTTGTAGCTGACGATTTATATAACCTTCGTATTTAATTTGAATATTAACCTGTTCAGCAATTTCTTGGCTTAAATCGGGGCGATTTTCATCAACTTCACCAAGCTTAAAATAATCAAGCTCGGGGCGTTTAATTAGCTCTGCTAATTTCATACCTGTAATTATTTCCTGCGAGTTATTTTCTTTTAATATTTTTAACAATTTTTCGCTTGGTGCGATTGTAATTTTTGCAATACGCTTAAGCTCGCTCTCAATTTTTTCTTTTTTATCTAAAAATTTTGTATAGCGTTTTTCTTTAATAAGCCCAGCATTGTAGCCTTTTTCGGTAAGCCTTAAATCGGCATTATCCTGCCTTAAAAGAAGGCGATACTCTGCACGTGATGTTAACATTCTGTATGGCTCTTGGCTACCTTTGGTAACTAAATCATCTATCAAAACGCCGATATAACCCTCAGAACGGTCGATAATCATAGGTTCTCTTCCATCTGTATATAAAACGGCGTTAATTCCCGCAACAATGCCCTGTGCTGCTGCCTCTTCATAGCCCGAGCTGCCGTTAAATTGCCCAGCCGAAAATAATCCGCGAATATCTTTAAATTCTAGGCTTAATTTTAGCTGCGTTGCATCAATGCAATAATATTCAATGGCATAACCAAAGCTAATAAATTTGGCATTTTCTAGCCCTATAACGCTTCGATACATTTCCTCTTGAACATCTCTAGGGAGTGATGTACTCATACCAGAAATATACACCTCGTCCGCCGTTTCACCCTCTGGCTCAACAAAAACTTGGTGCGAATCTTTATCAGGAAATCTCACAATTTTATCTTCAATCGAAGGGCAATATCTAGCACCAACGCCCTCAATAACACCAAGGTGCATAGGCGAGCGATGTATATTTTTTTTAATAATTTCATGAGTTTCCTTGTTTGTGTGAGTTAAGTAACACGCAATTTGTTCCCTTTGTATCATTTCAGGCGTATTCTCAAATGAGAATGGCACAATTTCGGCATCGCCCTCTTGAATAAGCATTTTAGTAAAATCGACCGAATCTTTATGAAGCCTTGCAGGCGTTCCTGTTTTAAACCTAAACATTTTGATGCCTAAATTCTCCAAATTTTCAAGCAGTAATTTTGACGATAAAAGCCCATCAGGCCCAGTGTTCTTAATATCTTCACCACATAAACAACGAGAATCGAGATATGTTCCCGCACATAAAATTACAGCCTGTGCATGGTATACTTCACCATTTTTATCCACAACACCAACGGCTTTACCATCATCCACCAAAATTTTAATAACTTCTTGCTCTATAATTTGCAAATTTTTAGTAGA
>WQZK01000240.1 GCA_009780765.1 Defluviitaleaceae bacterium | reverse complement strand
TTGTTATGTGCTGTTTGCTTTGGCTTTTAACAGCATTGTTAAATTGTTTCAACAATATTCATTATTCCACAAAACAGCTCAATACAAAAAGTTTGGTCCAACAAATCCTACTACAGAGTTATAATTAACTAAAAATATACTCTTTTTGTCAACAGATAAAAAAACTATTTCTGTATATGATTCACTTTGATTTGGAATATCAGACCAGCCAGTACCTTTTTTTGAGGTTATTATTCCAGAAATTCTAAATCCATTTGGGTACAATTCCGAATTATCTAAAGTATTTTCAATTGGTTCCCATGTCAAATTAGACAGGGAAAAGGAATTATCGGTATTCCGTCCGTTAATATAGAGGTTCTCACCAGAAATAAAGACATCGAATAATGGATTTATCCAGTAAGCAAAAAAATCAATAATTTTATCAGCATCGTTATGTATAAGTACAGGTCTACGTGTTTCCATAGAATAGTTAGGAGAATGTACTGATATGTAAAGGATTGTATTATCCGTTTCATTATTGGAAACATTTAATACGCCATTATTAGATATGTATGTTCCCATTTTTCCACCCTCTACTGTCCAAATGACATATTGACTAGGATTCTTCATTCCAGCTACTTCTATTCTAACGGAAAAAGTTGCAGTACCTCCTGGTACGACAGTAGTATGTCTTGGATTGAATGAAAAACTATTATGAGTGGGGGTATCATCTTCATCAGTTAGGGGACAAGCAGCAAGAATTAATACGATTAAAAGCAAAAACAGGCAATTTTTCTTTTTCATGTTTATACTCCAAATAATATAGAATTGTTCAATAATTCAAAATACCACTTTTGATATGTGTCAATATTTAATTCGACCAAATTCCAAAGCAAATGGCATATAACGTTCTAGGTAACTGACGTTTTGCGGTTGCGTATAAGGGCTTGCGCAGCAAGACCAGCAACCGCAAAATGTGGTGGAGCAAAACGCCACAAAGGGCGAATAGCCCGACTGGGGTTTTGCGTAGCCCGAACCGCCCGAATAGAGCGGTGAGCAGTTACCGTTTGTTAAACGATGTTGGGGTTTTCTTCCAACCAATTTACTAATTTTAATCCTTTTATATCTTTATAATGCTTCGTATTATTTGAAACTAGTTTGCCATTATTGTTCATAACTATAGCAGCAATCAAGATGTCTGCATCTCCTATTGTTTTTCCATTTTCCCTTAAATCTGCATAAATATCTGCGGCCAAATCAATTGCGTTGTCATCCAATGAAAACACGAACACCTTTTCCAGAAATTTCTTAAATAATCTTTCCTTTTTTTCATTTTTTCGCCACCTAAAGCCTTTCAATAGCTCGTAAATATTTATCGCCGCCACCGCTATTTTCTCTTGATTTTTTATAGTTTCTAATATTTTATCACGTATCTGTTGGTTTCCAGAAAAATAATATGATACTATATCGCTGTCAAGAAAGATCACGCTTGAGCCCGTCCCATTGAAAAATTGGATCTCTCATTGATTATTTCTTTAATGCAGTTTGCATCATCTTCATCCCAAGTATTAAAAAATTGCAATATCTCATCTTGCTGTTTTTCTATTGGGTTTATAAATGTAATAATGACCTCGTATTTTTCATTTATTGGGATTGGCTCCTTCAGCTTAAAATGGTTCCCATCATAAATTGCCTTAACTGCATACATAAAATACCCCCAGAATATCAATCTTGCTATAATTATAGGATATATTGATATATTAATAAAGCCCTAAATTTATATCAATAACTCACCTTACGCATGGGTATTGTATATCTTGAATGGCCTGAGACAGGAAATTTCAAGAAAAACAGCCCTCAAAAGGCAAATTTTCAGAAATTTACCCTCTTAAAATTGGAAGTTCTGATGCCGTGCGTAAGGTGAGTCAATAATTCAAAAAATGTATTATTTTTTGCACGCAATGCCCCAATGTCGTTTAACGTTCAAGGTAACTGATGTTTTGCGGTTGCGTATAAGGGCTTGCGTAGCAAGACCAGCAACCGCAAAATGTGGTGGAGCAAAACGCCACAAAGGGCTTAAAGCCCGACTGGCGTTTTGCGGAACCCGAACCGCCCGAACAGGGCGGTGAGCAGTTACCGTATGTTAAGTGCCGTTTTGCTTTTCGAGTATTTACCTATTATCAGGCATTCCATGTTCTTCTTGGTTTCTATTCTCAATCAATTCTCTTTGTAAATTTATTATATCGACAATGAAACCTGTATAAAGGTTTTTATTCTCCATAATTGCATTAATTAAATTATTTGCTTCAAAAAATTGACCAGAACGTCTTAATAAATCCAATTTTATTAATTGAAAATTATTAAATACCTCATTTGTTTGAGGAACTCTGTTTATGTATTCAATAGTTGTATTGATAAGAAATGTATTCCTGTCTTCATTTCTATTTTCCCATACAGAATTTAGAAAAAACCATGCTATATCAACTATATCTCTACTCAATATTTCATACTGCCTTGCCAAGTAAAAATAATTTGGCATATTTGGTTCATTTTCAAAAATATTATTTATACTGAGTTCTGTTCCTAATATTTCAATTTCTGCTTCTGTAAATAAATTATTATCAAAAACAAAAGAACAATCAGGGCATTTTGGTATTGGGCTTGGAATAATAGCTGCTCCCCATCGTCTAAAATCTAAATTTTGCCCGAATATTGAAAAAGAAAATTGAACCCAATAATCAAATGCCGTTCCACATAAAGGACAATCATATTCTACTTCACCTCCTGTAGAAGCGAAGACCGTATTGATGGAAAATAGAAATACAAAGATTATTACAAATACATTTTTCATAATTGAATTGTACACCTTTTTTATATTTTATCAAGCTGTTTTTCTTATTTTTGATTGATTTGCAAAATGGCACTTAACAGCGTTTTACCGCCACCATTACCATTACCGCTGGGGTTATTGGGGTTATTGGGATCATCTTTATTGGCAGGGCTTGCGCTGTCGCACGCAGCAATACCAAATCCGATACACACAAGGGCGGTTAAGGCAATCAACGCCTGCCGCACAGTCCATTTTGTTTTCATCATCTGAAAACCTCCTCAAATAATA
>WQZK01000239.1 GCA_009780765.1 Defluviitaleaceae bacterium | reverse complement strand
TGCAAGAGCAAGGCAGTTTTGCAGACAAATGTATAGAGTGTGGCAAATGCGAACCTTTATGCCCTCAAAATATAAAGATAATAGACGATTTAAAAGAAATCTCTAAGCTTATATAATTATTAACAAAAAATGGATACTTTGGTTTTAAGTATCTATTTTTTTGTTAAATTAAAGTTTATAACTTTTTCTCAAGCAGTGTGTTGAAGTATAAACGGTGTTTGTGTATGAGAAAACCATAATCTATACATCTGCTCAACTTCTATCTCCAAATCCTACGTTTTAAATTGTGTACATAAGTTTATTTATTATAGATATTTTTTGAAATTTCTTGCTAATTTTTTGTTTTTTTGATACAATTGTAATAAAAAATATATACTATTAGGTGAATTTTATGGAAAAATACGCTAGAAAAGGCCAGAAACTTTTGGAGCATTCAGAGAATGTTGCAAAATTGGCAGAAAATTTTGCATCAAAGAGTGGCATCGGTGAGATGTTAAACTATGTAGGGTTTTTGCATGATTTGGGTAAAAACTCACAAGAATTTCAAAAATATTTGCTCGAAGATGGTGAAAGTGTACGGCATAGCATTGTTGGTGCAAAGCAAATATTTGAAGATTTTAATGATTTTTTAATTGGAGCAGAAATGGCTGCAAATATCATAGCCTCGCATCATGGGAGTTTGTATGATAATCTATCTCCCGAAGGTGATACTGTCTTGCTATCTAAACTAAAAGACAAAGTGCCCTATCGAGTTACAAAGATCACCAAAAAATTTTGCATAGAAAATATAAAAAATGAGATTATAACAAATATTTTTAAGCTTGATGAAGGTGATAGGGTGTTTGGACTTTCAATGCTTGTTAAATATGCATTTTCTTGTTTGGTAGATGCAGATAGGTTAGATGCTTATCTTTCAGAAAGCGGAAAAGCTTATGTCAAAGAAAACCCGCCATGGAGTGAATTAATAACAAATCTCAGCAAATACATATCAAAATTTGATAACTTAACAGAGATTTCTGAATTTCGTGAAAATATTTCTAATCAATGTGAAGAGGCGGCAATGCGTTCTGTTGGAATTTACAAGCTCGAAGTGCCAACAGGTGGTGGAAAAACCTTGGCAAGTTTGCGATTTGCTTTAAATCATGCAAAGAAACATAACCTTGAAAGAATCATTTATGTTATACCTTATCTGTCTATTTTAAGCCAAACAGCACAAGCTTTGCGTGATGCTTTAGGAGCTGATAAAGATGTTGTGCTTGAACATCATTCTGGCTTTTTGCCTAATGAGGATGACCACAATGACGACAAAGACGGAACTAACTACGAATATTATAAACTACAAATTAGCCGCTGGGAAGAACCTATAATCTTAACAACTCAGGTTCAATTTTTAGAAAGCATCTTTTCAGCAAAAGGAAGCGATCTTCGCAAAATGCACAATATGGCTAAGGCTGTGATTATTTTTGATGAGGTGCAGAGCTTGCCTGTAAAATGTATTCATCTTTTTAACGGAGCCATGCATTTTTTGCATTATGTATGCGGCAGCACAATTTTGTTGTGCACCGCTACACAACCACTATTAGATGGTGATATAGATCGCCCGCTAAAACTCTCTAAAGACGCTTCCATAGCTAAATATAATAAGTTACTGCCTCGTACTAAAATTATTAACTCCTTGAAACCAGTCGGACACACCTATGAAGAGCTATCAGATTTTATTTTGGACAAGCATAAATTATCTACCCTTGTTATAGTTAACACAAAGGCAGCAGCAAAAAATATTTTTAAAGAACTTAACGAAGCAGGCAAAACTGTGGTGCATCTTAGCACTAACATGTGTGGTATTCATCGTGATGAGGTTATTAATAGAGTAAAAGAAAAGTTAAAAAACAAACAACAGGAAGTTATCTGTATTTCAACCCAATTAATTGAGGCCGGAGTAGATATTTCCTTCGAATGTGTTATTAGAGAAGTTGCAGGACTTGACAGTATTTTGCAAGGAGCTGGGCGTTGCAACCGCCATGGTGAATTTGGCGAAGTTAAAAATGTTTATGTTGTTAATATAAAAGACCAAAACCTTTCTAAATTGCCTGACATTAAAATAGGGGCAGATATAACTATGAAGCTTTTTAACGAAGATAAAATAGATGACATTAACGAATATTATCGCCATTATTTTTATAACCGTAAAAATGAAATGGATTTTCCTACAAAAAATGGCGGAACTATTTATCAGTTGCTATCCGATAATGAACAAGGTGTTAATAATTTTTGTAACACCAAGGGTAGCAATGTAGCAAAGGACAATAAAATTGAAATGCGTGCCGCCATCCGCTCTGCCGCAGAAGCTTTTTATATAATAGATAAGGGTCAAAAAAATATTGTTGTGAACTACGGCAAAGCCCATGATTTATTGCGAGAATACTATATGGCAAAAGATTTTGAAGTCAAGAAAAATATTTTAAGCAAACTGGGGCGTTTTAGTGTATCTGTATACCAATATCAGCTAGAAAAGCTAGAAGAAAAAGGTGCCGTATACTTACAAGACGATATTTGGATGTTGGCTAATGGCTTTTACGACAAAAACCTAGGATTAAATATTGATGGTGACCACGAATTTTTAAATAGTTAAAGTGAGGTGATAAAATGGACAAAAAACGAAATAGTGTAGAATTTAAAGTTTATGGGAAGTATGCGTTGTTTTCAGACCCAATAACCCGCCCTGGTGGAGAGAAATTTAGCTACCAAACACCAACATATCAAGCCTTAAAAGGCATTATGGAAAGTGTGTATTGGAAGCCGACCTTAGTATGGCACATAGATGCTGTGCGGATTATGAAACCTATACAAACAGAAAGCAAAGGTATGCGTCCAATAAAAATGAATGGTGGAAACGACTTAGCGTACTATACATATTTACGAGAAGTTGAGTATCAGGTTCTAGCACACTTTGAATGGAACGAACATAGGCCAGAACTTGCACATGATAGGAACGAAAACAAGCATCACAATATGGCAAAACGTTCCATTATCCAAGGTGGGCGACGAGATGTTTTTTTAGGCACAAGAGAATGCCAAGCTTATGTAGAGCCATGTGTATTTGGTGAAGATGATAG
>WQZK01000238.1 GCA_009780765.1 Defluviitaleaceae bacterium | reverse complement strand
TATAATCATGCCCGTAAAGGTTTATAATTTCTGTTGTTGCCCCCTTAGAAGCTGCTCCCTCTAAGGCTTTTGTGAGTAATGTTGCCGTGTTTTTATTTTTTCTAGGGCTTCCGTTTATTGCTACAACTTTCATATGAAACTCCTCCGATTAATTTTTAAGCGAAGCTTCCCAATTTAAAGGGAAACCAATATGTTCTAAATGTATATAATCTTCGTAATGTTTAAGAAGAGTAACCATTGTTTCTAAAAACTTAGTATTCCATTTTTTCTTATCAGGGTAACACTGCTTAAGTATATAAATATATCCAAATAAAGTGTTTCCTATCTTTGTTTTGTTAAGATCATTTTTTGGCGTTTTATCAAAATTGTGATAATATAGCCTTGCATAGTGTGCACATCTATTTCTAAGCATCGTTAAACAGTGTAGCCAACTAGCTAATTGTTCATAACCTACTTTAAAACCAATATTATCAATTGCTTTTTGATCTTTCTCTTTCAAATCCGAAAATAACAAGGACAAAGAACCAAAAGATAATATTTCTATTAAAACCCACAATGGAAGATTATTATCTTTGCTTTCTATATGATGTTTTATAAAGATAGTCTTTTTATTTTTATCTATAGCTTTATTTATGGAATCTATAAATTTTTTATGATTATGACGAGAACTAAAATTTTTTTCTTCTAAATAGCCTAAAGCACCATATTTATGTGAATGATTATAAGCCAGCTTAGTTCTGAGATAAAGCTCAAGCTCTTCAAGGGCTTCTAATAAAAGTATTCTTAATCTTCTATCAAACTCGTATATACTACAAATCTTATAAAAAGTAGTGGGTATGTACTCATCATTTTTAATCTTGAAAGGCAATAAATAGCCCGATAATCTATAGTAATTTAAGCTACTTAAATAGTCTAAGCACATATCCTCATTGTCAATTATAATGTTGCGAGATTTTAATAGATTCATTTGTTCTTTAAATGTGGTTGGGTTTTTAGTCATTTTTTTCCTCACGTATATAAAAAATGCCCTCCGCTGGTTCGCCATGCTGAGCATAGGCGTCGGAGGTCCTGTTATATATATTATATGCGATTTTATTAAAATTTGTCAACCAATTTAAAAAATCTTAATAAATTAACATTTCAGGCGACTTTAGCCGCCAAACCCGATGAAAACCTACTTTTATCGAAAGGAAATAGGTTAGAGTAAGGACGATTTATTCGCCCACAACTCGAACCATTGACGCCCGTTTCCGGCGGGAGTCGAACCCACGGCCTTTCGCTTAGGAGGCGAACGCTCTATCCTGCTGAGCTACGGAAACAAAAAATCAACTTATAGCATGATGTAGCTTCTACCATCGCGTAAGAGCAACACTCGCATATAGTATACTACAAGTTGATTAAATTTGCAAGTATTTTATGGCACAATTATGGCACAAATTTTTTTTCGAGCATGATAATAAGCTTATACATTGCTGCCGCCAAAAGGCAAAGTATCATTATAGAAAGCATAACGAGGTCCATTCTAAATATTTGGCTACCGTAGATTATTAAAAAGCCAAGGCCACGGGATGCAACCAAAAACTCGCCAACCATAACACCAACCAGCGAAAGTCCGATATTAATTTTAAGTGCTGAAATAATAGTGGGCACAGATGCTGGCAAAATAACCTTTGTTAGTATTTGTGCTTTTGTTCCGCCAAAGCTTTTAATGAGCTTTATTTTTTGTGGTGCTATTTCTAAAAAACCTGTTAAAACCGAGATAATCGTTACTATTATAGATGTTAACACGGCGGTTACAACAACCGAGCGAACAGTGTTACCAAACCAAACAATTATTATCGGAGCAAGAGCGGTTTTTGGCAAGCTATTTAAAACAACAAGATATGGGTTTAGGGCTTTACGCAAAAACTCGCTAAACCAAAGAAGTATGCTTATTAAAACGCCTAAAATAGTGCTTATTAGAAAGCCTGCAATAGTTGTACCCATTGTTGTGCCAACATGTCCGAAAATAGTGCGATTACGCACCATATTAACAAGTGTGTTAAAAAGCCTTGAAGGGCTAGAAAAAATAAAAGGGTCTATCCACCTCATATTGGACGAAACTTCCCACAGAATGAAAAAAGACAGCAAAATAGCCACTTGCGTTAGCTTTATCAAATTATTTCTCTTCTTAAGCTTTTTAACGTACAAGAGGTGTTCATAAGACATTTTGCTCAAGCTCCTTCCATATATTGTTGAAATACTTGCGAAATTCGGCAGTTTCTCTTTTTTCTATTGCGGTTAAATTTTCTTGTGAGAATTTAGTTTCGTGAATAGATTTAACAACTGCTGGGCGTTTAGACAAAACAATAACCCTATCAGAGAGGCTAACTGCCTCGGCAATATCGTGGGTTACCAAAATTGCGGTTTTTCGCTCGGTTTTAATTATTGATGCTATTTCGTCGGAAACCGCTAGGCGGTTTTGATAATCAAGAGCCGAAAAGGGCTCGTCTAACAAAAGTATTTTGGGCTCTATGGCAAGCGTTCTGATTAAGGCTGCACGTTGCCTCATTCCGCCCGAAAGCTGTGATGGTTTATGGTCTTTAAACTCATAGAGCCCGTATTTTTTCAAAAGATTAGTTACGTAATCTTTTTTCTCTTCTGTTAAGATATTTTGTATTTCAAGTCCTAAGAGGGTATTTTGCCAGATGGTTCGCCATTCAAACAAATAGTCTTTTTGTAGCATGTAGCCGACTGCCATATTATCGGTTACCAAAACTTCTCCAGAACACTCTGTTAAAAGCCCTGCAATGATAGACAATAAGCTAGATTTGCCACAGCCCGAAGGGCCAACAATGCTAACAAACTCGCCTTCTAAAACATTAAAGCTGATGCTTTGAAGTGCCTTTGTTTCAAAATTTTTGTCGTAATAATTTAAGGAAACGTCGTTTACTTGAAGGATTGTATTTTGCATAAAATCTAACCTCCTAAGAGCAATTTTACTTATTGTTGTTAAGAACAAGGAGCAAACACGCATGGTTCACGCGTTTTGCGACGACGTTTGAAATTACAATAAGTTAATTTGCTTATATTACAATATATTCGGGAGTTTATTAAAGGTGATTGCTTGTTTTTTTGTATTACAATACAAATAAAAAAGCAACAGAATAAAACTGTTGCTTTTTTGG
>WQZK01000237.1 GCA_009780765.1 Defluviitaleaceae bacterium | reverse complement strand
CGCCTTTGTGCGGCTTTGCTCCGCCACATTTTTGCCCGCCGCAAACCTTGCGGTTTGCTTTATAAGGCGGGCAAAAACGTCAGTTACCTTGAACGTTATGCGACATATTTTAAGGCATTAAACCATTCAAAGAACTTGACATTTACATGTGTTTTGTGTTAGTATAGAGATCAATATGGAAAGGAGGAATAGTTTGGAAATTACTTCTCTTATAAGGGCAAATGAAAGATTGGTATTGCCTAATTTCACGAAATTGTCTCTTGATTATGAAAATGATTGCTATACTTTTCATGAAAGATTTCATGATTATTTATCTGTAGATAATAGCATAAAAGCAAATGCAACTATTTTGGATGATATAATAAAATCATTTGAAATACTGGATAGCATCCTGGATAAAGAAAATCCCAATGCTATTGGAAAAGGTTTTATGGAAAAATACAAACTTCTAAGAAAAGATATGGATTATGATATTGTTTTTTCTCAAGTTTACCGTCTTTTAATAACTCTTCGCAATACTAAAACACATGAACCTAATTCAATTAACATCAATGGGGATAATGTATTTATTGAGCGAAAAGACAAAAGGGGTAATTATGTTCAATTTGAAGCAGAAAAAAATCTATTTGCTTATTTACTTTCATATGCAATATATTACAGTAATATGCGGACTGTAAAAATAAATTATTTTTACAAAAATAGTATAGCATTATGGTATTATTCCGTGATAAAATCATTGATTTTTAACTATATTGACAATGGGAAAAAAATAAGTTTCATTCCAGCAAAAGAAAATTGCATTCTTACCGGTATAGGACCACGATATATCTGTGAAAATATTCGTTATGATAAAATAGGAGATTCAATTGTAGTAAAAATTAAGCCAGAGTATCTTTTTTCTCTTTGTAAAAAAAATAATATTATTGATTTTATTTTAGAGATAGATAATAAAACATATATGGTACCATATGAGATAATGCAAAATGGTAACATACTAATTTCCGATTTGCAAAATTTTGAATTTAACGGAAGTGTATCAGAATATTTAAATAATTTCTATAATGGAATTTTAAATATCAATAATATTATTTAAGATAAAATACGTCGCATAACAAACGGTAACTGCTCACCGCCCAGTTCGGGCGGTTCGGGTTCCGCAAAACGCCAGTCGGGCTGTTCGCCCTTTGTGGCGTTTTGCTCCACCACATTTTGCGGTTGCTGGTCTTGCTCCGCAAGTCCTTATACGCAACCGCAAAACGTCAGTTACCTTGAACGTTATATGCCATTTGTCCAATGTTGTTCAAAATTATGAAAAAAGGATTGATTACTTGACATTTTTAAAAAAGGTGATATATAATATATATGCTTTTTGTACAAAATAAAAATTTGGAGAGTCTTTTATGAAAAACATTATATTTTGCGGTATATATTTTATTTCATTGTTTTTACTTGGTTGTGTTTATGATATAGATCCTTATATTGAAACAGAAATTGAAATTAAAAATGAATCATCATTTAATTTACATATAACTTTTAAAAGTATTCATTTCGGTGCGGGGGGATTTGAAAGGCAGTTTGATGTAAAAAAAGAGGCATCTGTTGTTTTTTGGTTAACATCTGGACAAAAAAGTGAAGGTGTTCAGCCTCGTAATCCAAATAAAGAAAATATATATATCAATATTTTTAACGCAGATACAAAAAGGCTTCTAAAACAGTTGGAAAACGATAGTAGTCTGTTTGAATTTATTAAATCAGATAATAGAGACAATATTATCGATTATTATATATTTAAAATAACTGATGAATTGTTATCAGAATAACATTTTTTTGTTAGTTTTGGAGGGTATTTTTATGAAAAAATTAGGCTTGTCTTTTATTTGTTTTGTCGGAATATTTGCTAATGGTTGTATAGAGGGATTTGTCGCAACTGATTGGGCTGCTGATACAGAAATTGAAATTATAAATGATTCATCTTATAATCTAAATATTACTTTTGAACGAATTCCTCCCTACTCTGGATTTGACGGAGAAATTTATTTGTTAAAAACTGAAACCGCTTTATTTTATTTATGGTCAGGGCTTGGCGGAAAGGATGTAAAACCTGTTAATCCAAATAATGAAAGGGTAAAAATCATATTTTTGAATATAGATACTGGAGTGATTATAAAAGAAATGGAAAACAGTGAGTATGTGTTTACATTTATAAAAGAAGAACCTTATAAGGCTTATTATCAGTTTAAAATATCTGATGATTTATTGCAATAAACATAACTGTAAATGGACAAACGGCATATAACAAACGGTATATGCTTCGCCGCCTTTGGCGGCTCGGGCTACACAAAACAGCAGTCGGGCTTGCGCCCTTTGTGCTGTTTGTTCCGCCACATTTTTGCGGTTGCTGGAATACTTCGTGTTCCTTTATCGCAACCGCAAAAACGTCATATACCTTGAACGTTAGGCAAAATCCGCTGCGCGGCTTTTGCCTAACGAGGCGCGGGCAAGCCCGCTGTTAGGCTCGCCGCTACGCGGACTTCGCCTAACAGCGGGTTAGCGACATGCCGCTACACTGTGCGCAAGCGCCCAGCTCCGCGTCACGTCGCTAACCCGCGCCTCGTTAGACGACATCCCCCGAATTTGTGTATAAAAAATTAGTCATATAAAAATACTTGAAAAAAGTGACAGAATATGATAAGTTAAATATATGGACATTAAAACAGTAAACGCATTAGAAGCGGCAATAAAAAGTAACAATTTACTCAAAAAATACAATTTAGAGAAAATTGGTGTTTTTGGCTCATTTGCTAGAGGTGAAAAGGCTAATGATATTGACTTTTATATAGATTCCGATAACTACAATGTTAAGAATTTAATAGAATTAAAAAAGGATCTAGAAGCTTTAACAGAAAAAGAAGTAGACATAATGTTAAAGAAATACGCAAACCCAATTATCTTATATCGTGCTGAAAAGGATATGAAATATGTTACCCAATGAAAAAAATGATCTGATGTATTTACTTAACATATTAGAATATATTGGAAAGATTTGGAAATATATAGGAAAAGCAACCAATGCTGAAGAATTATTAGAATTAAATGAGCAGATGAATTTAAATGCCTCATTAACATTATTGGCAAACATTGGAGAAAATGTTTCAAAAATAACTGAAAAATTAAAACAGAATTATTCAGAT
>WQZK01000236.1 GCA_009780765.1 Defluviitaleaceae bacterium | reverse complement strand
TTGCTTTCGACACAGACTTTGGACGAAAGCATATGTTCCTAAACGAAATAAAAAATAATTTTTCGCAGTCAAAAAAATCTTTCGCGTAACAACAACTTTAGGCAAATCTAAAACCCCGTCTAGGCCCCAGTATCACTGGCTTGGGCGGGGTTGTTTTTGGATTCTTTCTCTAAAGAAAAGATTATATCTTAGTACATAGATTTTGTTCAACTGTTTTCATTTCGTTTACCCGATAAAAAGTAAAACCCCTCTTTCGAGGAGAAAACAGATAACGTGAACGTTTTTTTGACATTGATTAAAAATATCCTTGTTAAAATACAGCACCCACAACGCGCAGAAACTACCGATACCCACCCGTGCTTTTGTACCTATCGTAAGGCGTTAGTTTAAAATCTTGCGTGGTAGTTGAAAAAGATGCGCTGAATATACCGTAAATTTGCAAATTTTTGTTGCATATGGAAACTAAAAAGTCGAAGAAAAATATAAAATATAGAGGCATGTTGCAAACGTAAATTGAATCATGTATAATCTTGGTGATATTGCTGTCGTTTTTATATAGATAGGATGGTTTTATGATGAATAATATACAACTTAACTCAAGTGAAAAAATTAGAGACATCAGAAAAGCTGTGCATTTTACCCAAAATGATTTGGCAGTGGCTTTGGGTTGCACAGGTGCCAAAATAAGTAGGATTGAACAAGGTCTTTCATATTACAATGACGAAGAGATAGCCGCCGCGAAGAAGATTTTGGGTGTGGAGAAAGCCCCGTTTACAGATAAAGAGCGTATGGATTTTAGGCAGCGATTGTATAGATGGAAGGATTTAATTAGAAATAGAATGGCAGATGAAGCCCGAAAAAATCAAAAGGATTTAATCGTTATCACTAAACTGCCATTTGAGAGAGACTTAAATACGTTGTACAGAATGTTTGAAATTAGATTAGTACTAGCAGAAGCAAATGCTACATCGCCTGAAGAAAACATTATGTCGGCAGAAAAAATGCTGGTATCCGAAGCACCTTCAATTGCGGAAGCAAGCGAAGAAAATCAGCATCATTTTTTTCATAATATGGGTTCACTGTATTTCTATAAATGGGATTTCAAAACAGCTTTGCAATATTACCTTAAATCGCGTAGTTTTGAAGCAGATGCGCTTGAAAAAGATTTTACCTTATCCTTTAATTTAGCTGCGTGCTATTCAGAGCTTGGCAAATATACGCTTGCAATAACAACAATGGAGGAAGTTTACGATTTAGTCGACTACAATAAAACAGGTGTGATGCGAACCTATATTGACAGTTCGTTAGCTATAAACTATGTTAGGATTGGTCAAGTAAAAAGAGCAAAGCGAATTCTTGACAAGAGTACATTAGAATCTTTGGATGTCAACAACATAATTCATATTGGCACTGCTTTGCATAATTATGGATGTGCTTGTTTGAGGTCAAAAGAATATAAAGAAGCCATAAGCTATTATGACCGAGCCAACGAACATTTTGAAATAGGCGATAAGTATTATATTGAAAATATGTACTGGAAAATTTATTGCCTAATTGAATCAAAGGAAGTTTCTAAAGCGAAAGTACTGTTATCTGAAACGAAAAAATATACAGAAGGAAATGAGCATTCTTCACTTATTTTCGAATCTTTGTCCCATCTACTCACTATACACGATAATGCCTCTATAGAATTTATAGAAAAGAAGACCATCCCATATCTGGTGGAGAAGTATGAATATTTCAGGGTTTTGGATTATTGCGATGCGCTTGAAAATAAATTTATGAAATTGGGCAAAGGCTACAAAATAAGAATTTTGGAGCTTACAGCAATAATCCGTAACATAACCAGAGAGATTACATTTGGAGAGGAGGTAGTTTTTGATGAAAAAAGGATTGCTGGGAATCATATTAATGCTAACGATGGTGATGAGTTTTAGTGTGATGGCGTTTGCCGACGTTGGTACTGTTTCTCCTTTTAGCACCCCTATTTGCTTTGACGTAGACATCCAAGAATAAAAAGCCAAATAACCCGCTATAATTATTTCAACAGAAAATGAAATTGTACTTATAAAATTTCTTGATTGGCAAAAAACAAGGTAGACAAACATACAATAATGATGTATACTACAGTTGTTTTTGTAATATATCACACTCCTTAGTGTAGCCTTTGATTTGTACAACGACAAGTCGAAACAAAAACGAGCCGAATTTTCGGCTTGTTTTTGTTTCGACTTTTTTTAATTCAAGTTGGCTATCAGTGGCAACAAAAATGGTTTGCGAAATTTGTCGAAATTTGCTGTTATTTTTTGCTAAATAATGCTTGCATTTATTTCCACGATTGTATATAATTCGCATTAGAAATTTAAATATTTGGAAAATAAACCAGAATTTATTCATATTTATTTTCCTAAAATGCAAATTAACTTTAAGCAGTCGGGTTAAAAGCATGATATTACAACATTTCACATGTAGTAATACATATTTGGAATGATGTACACGAAATATTTAAAAAATTAAATTTGCAAAAATCAAATCAAAGGAGGAACATGTTATGAGTCACAAAAACGGATTTAACTATGAAGGATTTCAAGGGGAGGACAGCGTTTTTGAAACATTTGACGTCCACGAAATGGCAGAGGAATTAGCAGCCACATTGGATTTGTTAAACTTTTCTGCTTTCAATGGAAAGCACGTGGTCATTGCGCTACCCATATATGACGAAAGTTTGCGCAATATCAGAATGCTTGACAAACCATTGTTTGTATCTCAAAAAAAAGACGCGTTCGTGCTTCGCCGCTTTTTAGAACGCAAAACAGAAAATGTTTTCATCAGCATTATTGCCGAGCCGGACGAGGTACGAAGGATGGTTCAATTGCAAATCAAGGTAGATTATCTGATTCTTTTGCACGAATTTACGCAAAAGGAAGAAGAGGGCCTGATTGAAACATTGAGTCAAGGCATGGGCAACAGCCATTTAAAACTGTTTAAACTATACTAAAAGGATTGGGGTAACAAACCATGACGAACGAGGAACTGCGCCCCATCATGGGCGGCAATGTACGCAAAGTGCGGGTTGCGCATCGTCTAATAAAAAATGAATTGTCCAAACTGCTGGGCATCACCCCTAACGCCTTAGACTTGATTGAGCGCGGCGATAGAGGGGTCACAGCAGCAAATCTACTCAAACTGTCAGAAGTTTTTAATGTACCCATGGA